>JAFXJR010000111.1 GCA_017532145.1 Lachnospiraceae bacterium
ATTCTATTTTGCAAAAAGATTTGATTAGATAAGTATAAAACAAAGTAAATACAACAGCTCCAATTACTCCAGCTATTGCTCCTTCAATTGTTTTTTTAGGACTTATAGGATTTAACTTATGCTTTCCAAAATATCTTCCTATTAAGTATGCAAATATATCTGTTGCCCATGTAATGGATATAGCATATCCTACAAGTATTTTTCGATGAATTCATAATTTTTTTACAGTTTCTTACTATTTCACTACTACTCTAATGGAGAAGCCATATTCTCCAGCTTCTGCTTCTTATATGCTGCAAAACGACCTTCATCCAAAGCATCTCTAATTTCTTCCATCATAGTATTGTAGAAATACAAGTTATGGAGCACGCAAAGACGCATGCCCAGCATTTCCTTTGCTTTTAACAAATGTCTGATATATGCTCTGGAATATCTTCTACATGCAGGACAGCCACAGCCTTCTTCAATAGGTCTGTCATCCAGCTCGTATTTAGCATTAAAAAGATTAATCTTGCCATGGTTAGTATATACATGACCATGACGACCATTACGGCTGGGATATACACAGTCGAAGAAATCCACACCTCGCTCTACCGCTTCCAATATATTAGCAGGTGTACCTACGCCCATGAGATAGGTAGGCTTATTCAAAGGCAGATGAGGCACCACTTCATCCAGTACATAATACATTTCCTCGTGGGACTCACCTACTGCAAGACCACCTACTGCGTATCCGTCCAAATCCATCTCACTGATGCGTTTGGCATGTTCAATACGGATGTCTGCAAATACCGCCCCCTGATTAATACCAAAAAGTAATTGGTTCTTATTAATCGTATCCTCCAGTCCGTTCAGTCGGTTCATTTCCCTTTTACAACGCTCCAACCATCTGGTGGTACGTTCTACAGAATCCTGCACATACTTTCTCTCAGCCTTACTGGGAGGACATTCATCAAAGGCCATGGCAATGGTAGAGGCCAGATTGGACTGTATTTGTATACTTTCTTCCGGTCCCATGAAAATCTTACGACCATCGATATGAGAATTAAAATACACACCCTCTTCCTTAATTTTACGAAGTCCTGACAGGGAAAAAACCTGGAACCCGCCCGAATCGGTAAGTATAGGCTTGTTCCAGGACATAAACTTATGAAGTCCGCCTAACTGCTTTACAATTTTATCACCGGGACGCACATGCAAATGATAGGTATTGGAAAGCTGCACCTGGGTCTTGATGCCTTCCAAATCCTCAGTCGAAACTGCTCCCTTTATAGCTGCCACTGTACCCACATTCATGAAAACCGGAGTCTGTATGGTGCCATGTACCGTTTCAAATTCTGCTCTCTTAGCACGGCCTTCCTGTTTTAATACTTTATACATATGATTTCCTCCAAAGAACCAGCAGGTCTTCTCACCCACTATCCGTTACTACTCCTTAAAAGAACCTTCCGAATACATACCGTATAGGAAGGTTCTAGGTTTATTATAGCGTATTTTCTTAAAATCACAAGAGATAAATTACTTTACCACTATCTTTCTTTGTATGGTACGATACTCTTCTTTTAAATCCTGTTCATTGGACAACTCAAAATCCGGTCTGCCATCTGCACGGAAATGCACCCTTCTGATACCATCGCAACGCAGATGTTCTTTTATATCCGTTTCACCATGATAGGCAATCATCAACTCACCGTCATCATTTACAAAGAAGGAATTATGTCCGGGACCATATTCACCCTTTACTGAGTAATATGTTAACACAGGTGTAATACTCTTTGTCCAGGTATTTATATCCAAAAGATTC
>JAFXJR010000112.1 GCA_017532145.1 Lachnospiraceae bacterium
GATTGAACAGGGGATTGAACAGGGGATTGAACAAGGAATCGAACAAGGAATAACACAAGGAAGGAAGTCAGAGGCAAAAAGTAATATAATAGTCTATTTTCAAACAGGAGGTAGTGTGGAGAATGCCTATCTTATTTTTGGAAAAACTTTGACCAAGGAAGAAATTCTAACCATCTATCAAGAAGTCGTTGCGACAATTTAGGTGAATGAAAAAGATACATCACTTTAGGCAAAGAAGAGGATAAGTAGTCATCGTTATTTATCAGCAAGTAACTTTGATATGGGCAGGACAAGGTATTTTCATGTTCTTCCTTTAAGCACCTGATTTCCTTATCCTGCTCTTTTACATGTTTTCTAAGTTCGATAAGCTTAAAGCAATCTTGAGAGTATAAAATAGCTTCTTTTGCTTCCCATCTGCCTTCTTTGAATGTTTTTGCCCATGCATAAATAGTGATGGAAGGAATACTCAGTTCGTCAGCTGTTTTGTATCCACCTATTTCCTGTGCAAGTTTAACTGCCTGTGCCTTAAATTCCTACTCATATGATTTTGTACTTCGTTTTTCTGATATCATGAAATTCTCCTATTTTCTCTTGATTATATATCTAAATCCTTGAGAACTTTCTGTCAAGATTTATTGTACAATATCATAAAAATAATTAAAAAAAGTATTGACAATATATATGTATATCCATATAATATCTATAAGATTTATAGAGATAATTTGAAATGAAAAAATTAGTATTATCTGCACAAATGATATACATATACAAATATAAAAAACTTTTTTAAATAGCCAACATTGATACGACCGAATATTCCTTTAAAAAAGAGATATAATCATAAAGTGCAAGAATCCCGGGAATAATTTTAATTTTTGAATCATCTAAAGACTTTCGCAAATATAACAAATGACAATAATGAAAGGAGATACCATCCTATGGTCAGTAAAAAACTGAAAAGAACAATGAAAAAAACAATGGCAGCTATCTGTGCTGCAGCTATAAGCTTATCCGTGGCAGGAACATTGCCTGCACAGGCATCTCAATCGATTGTAGAGCAAAATTTATATCAGGCAGTCATTTATACACAAGAGAACAGAACTGGTCACAACCATGTTGCTCAACCTAATACGACTGTTCCTTTAGGTTCTGGTTATTATGAATCTGTTTCATCTCTTATTGTTGGTAAATATATGGTGGTAAAGCTAACTGATGCAGAAGGTCATTCTCTTATGCTTGCTGAGGGTGTATATGATAATTTAAGACACTGGAACAACCGTGCAGCATATATAGAAACGATGGCTGTTAGTACAGGTATGCCTAGACAGCCATTAGTTCCAGAAGATCAGTGCAGAATATTCCCTGAGCATAGTTTGTATGCTGGTTCGGACGGCAAACAGTATTTTAGTTTACGTCAAGGTGAACAGAAGCTGGCGGATATTTCACAAGTCAACAAGATTTCCAGTGTTTCAGTAGGTGCTTCTAGTCGTGCTATTCTGGAAGGTACAGATGGAAAAAATTTAGAGCTTTGGAAAGGAAACTTTTTCAATCTGAAAGAGCATGATAATAAGGCCAATAGCATTATAATTACTCCTCTTGATTCTGCAGCAGGCGAAGTAATCGATAAGACTGTTGGTACAGACTTTGCTTCTGATAAGGTAACATTCTTCAGTGATTCCAATGCAATTGGTGACCGTATCACCTTAGGAGCTGGTGAATTTGATGCCAGTGCTTTTGGAACAATTGGAACAAAGAATATCAGTTCTATGCATGTTCCTTATGGTTATATTGTAACTATTTACCATGTAAAGAAAGATCCTTTAAAGAGTTATGACCCTGTAATGTATCGCACTTACACAGACGGTACCTACAATAATTTAGGTGAATTTGATGATATGGTAACAGCTGTTACTATCTCTCGTCCCTCTGGCGTCGACTATACGTTGAACAAACATCGTATCCAATATATCCAGAACTGGGAAAAAACCCGCAGTTTGGACTTTGACGGTCAGAAGGTGATGGGCGATATGGATAGAACATCGAATGTCTCTGTCACTCTTTCTAATGAGTATGCCACAGCAAAAACACAAAATAGAACAACCAGTAATACCGTTTTCGCAGGTAGCAGCGTATTAACTAATAATAGTGGTAATGACCAGTTTCTGACATCCCAGCAGTTTGATTTTTCAGAGGAAAATTCTGTTACAACCTCTATTACTCATGAAGTAGGTAGCTCCGTAGAAGGAAGTGTAGAATTTGGAATTGGTGACATCAGCCTGGGAACAACCATCACCGCTTCCTATAACTATGCAAATAGTAATGAAAATTCTACCACAAAGTCTGTTACTTATACTGTTCCTTCACAGAATATTTTAGTTCCTGCTGGTAAATCTGTAAAAGTAGTTGCTCGTCTAGAAAAGATTAAAGCTACAGGAACTGTAGATTTATATGCTACAGCAACTGTTCAGGATTCAGGATATCTCCGTGCATGCAGATTCAAGGGAGAAAGCCTGGGATGGAGTAACCTTGGTACAGCCCCCTATACTTTGAATTATACAGCCCCTGTAAAAGGAGAAGGCAGCTATGAGGCCGAATATGCAGCTAACTTATATATCGATGTTATAGATATAAGTACAAATCAACCTTTAAAATCTGCTCAAAGTGAGGTAACTGTTATTGAAGATCGTAGCGGTAATTCTGTTCGTGTTGTTGCAGAGAGTATGACCTTTGATTTGACACAATAAATCGATAAGCAGGATAAATGACAAGGACGAAAATAGTGCAATAGTAACTCATCAGTCATATTATATTTTTATGTAACAGGAAGTCATGCTGTCAAAAGCTTTTTGATAGCATGACTTTTTATCTTTCTATAGCCTTTAAATCGGGGCGGTCATAGTATTTTTGGACCGGCAGACCGAAGCATTGTAGAGCCTAAGCTGGAAAAGGCCTTTGGCGTCAAAGTAAAAATCAAGGATTTTTATCATAGTGAAAGAAAGTATACCTGTGTTTTGCCGCTTTCCATCGCTTCAGGAGGTTCTTGAGATTGAGATAATGTAACGATTCAGTAGGTCTGCACAATTGCTGTGCTGACTGTAGGAAAACGTAGCGGTAATGATATAACGGTGAGATACTGAACAGTTACGAGATAATCAAAGCAGGCAGTCCACCTTATGGTGAACTGTCTGCTTCCATTTGTGCCTTTAATTTTTGTTCTGCTTCTACTGCCGCATCACTGGCCAAATCCATATATAAGATAAAAATATCCTCCAAAGCCTTTCCTTTTTCCTCTGCAATTTCCTGTAAAATTGGCTTTAAAGCATCTAACTGCCTGGAAATAGGGGTTTTTTGAGGGTCTACATTTTTTAATGCCTCCTCTGCAAAAACATTGATTCTATCCAGTATTTTTCTGTTTTCTTCGGTCATCCTTTATTTGTCTCCTTTCCTATCTATCTGAGTCCCTGTCTAAGTACAGTGAATATTCATTCTATTCATTCACCGACCCTTTGACTGGTCTGTGCTTTTTATCGCATATGGCAAAAGCCTCAGCACAGCACTACTGCGTTTTTTACTATGCACGCTAAAAACCACATCCTCAGCCATCAGTGAACAATGATTCGATGTACGAAGGAAACGTTTTCATCAACGTTTCCCAAAACAGTTACCAATTATTTTACCACTAGATGCTTGTGCTGTATAGGTTAATTTGTTAGAATAATAAAAGTATGTAAAATAACAGAATTTGAGAGGATAAAGCTATGGCAGACGTGAAACCCTTTAGAGCAATCAGACCGGCAGAAGGTCTGGAGGCAAAGATTGCAGCTCTCCCCTATGATGTGTACAGCAGAGAGGAAGCAAAGTGTGAAGTAGAGAAGGAACCCCTTTCTTTTTTAAGAATCGACCGGGCAGAAACCCAGTTTCCACCGGAGGTAGATACTTATGCAGATTGTGTATATGAAAAGGCTCACGACTTATTGTGGGAGATGGTGGAAAAGGGAGAATTAATCCAGGAAGAAACGGAGTGTTATTATATTTATGAGTTGGTGATGGACGGACGGTCTCAGATAGGGATTACCGCTTGTGCTTCTGTCGACGACTATCTTGATGAAACGATTCGGAAGCATGAAAATACCAGAGCTGACAAGGAGGTTGACCGTATTCGTCATGTGGATACCTGCAAGGCACAGACGGGTCCTATTTTTCTTGCTTATCGTTCTCAGCCCGCCATCAATGAAGAGGTAGAAAGAGTAAGGCAGGGAAAGCCTTTGTATGATTTTACGGCATCGGATGGGGTGATTCACCGGGTATGGCGGATAGAAGACCAGGAGGCAGTAGAGAGAATACAGACGGCCTTTTCTGAGGTAAAGAATATCTATATTGCAGATGGGCATCATCGTTGTGCTTCAGCAGTAAAGGTTTCTCGTATGCGCAGGGAGGAAAATCCAAACTATACAGGAAAAGAGGAGTTTAACCACTTTCTGTCGGTGTTGTTTCCTGATGATCAGCTGATGATTATGGATTATAATCGTGTGGTAAAAGATTTAAATGGATGGGAAACAGAAGCTTTTTTAGAAAGGATTGGTCAGGACTTCTTCGTAGAAAAATGGGGAGCAGAAGCTTGTAAGCCGGAGAAAAAAGGCTGTATTTCTATGTATCTTGAGGATACCTGGTATCGCTTAGAGGTAAAGGAGCCATCGGTGGGGAAGGATCCGGTAGCTGCTTTGGATGTGGCATTACTGCAGGACAGACTGCTGACTCCTGTACTGGGAATCGGAGATCCCAGAACGGATAAGCGAATCGATTTTGTAGGAGGAATCCGGGGACTGGCAGAGCTGGAGAAAAGGGTACATACGGATTGTAAGGTGGCTTTTGCTATGTATCCCACTTCTATTGCAGAATTGTTTTCCGTATCTGATGCAGGTCTGCTTATGCCGCCCAAATCTACCTGGTTTGAACCTAAGCTGAGAAGCGGCCTGTTTATTCATGGAATTGAATAAGAAAAAGTAACGATTCAGTAGGTCTGCATACTTGCTGTGCTGACCACAAGAAAACGTAGTTGCAATAACGCGACGGCAACTGAACAGTTACAATAAAAAAGGTAAACTGGAGGATCTATGAATAAAAAGCTGTATAAATTAATGAATTGGCCAGAAATTGAGGAAATCATCTATTCAGAATCAGACAATCCCCATAAGATTCTGGGAGCCCATGTGGTAGGAAACAGTACCTTGGTACAAACTTATCTGCCTGGTGCTAAGAGTGTAGTATTACAGAATAAAAAGGAAAAAAAGAACTTAGAGATGGAAAAGGTGGATGAGGAAGGCTTTTTTGCCGTACTTGTCTCAGGTAAAACACCTTTTTCTTATGAATATCTGGCAGAATATCCGGATGGAAGTTCAAAAACGATAAAGGATGCCTACAATTTTGAGCCTCAGATTACAGAAGAGGATATGGATAAATTTTCCAAGGGTATCCATTATACCATCTATGAAAAATTGGGTGCCCATCCCTTGAAAATAGGAACTATTCAAGGAGTCTCCTTTGCTGTTTGGGCTCCTCATGCAATGAGAATCAGTGTAGTAGGAGACTTTAATGATTGGGATGGCAGAATACACCAGATGCGTAGGCTGGGAGATTCTGGGATTTTTGAAATTTTTATTCCGGATGCAGTCCCGGGACAAAACTATAAATATGAAATAAAAGTAAAAGGTGGATTGGTGTTTTTAAAATCAGATCCCTATGCCTTTGGTCAGCAGCTGCGACCGGATACGGCATCTGTTATTAGAAACAATCCAGGGAAAAAGGCAGGCTCCAGAAGTAGTAAAGGACTACGTTGGGAAGACAAAAAATGGATGGTAGAGCGAAAGGAACGACAGAGTAAGGGGAAGCCAATCAGTGTCTATGAGCTGCATTTAGGTTCCTTTTGTAAAGATAAGGAAGGAAATTATCTCAATTACAGAGAGTTAGCACCACGAATCATCGATTATGTAAAGGAGATGGGCTATACCCATATAGAGCTGATGCCCATTATGGAGCATCCTTTTGATGCCTCCTGGGGGTATCAGGTGATTGGCTATTATGCACCTACCTCCCGTTATGGAACCAATGAAGATTTTATGTTCTTTATGAATGAGCTGCATAAGGCAGAAATAGGAGTGATTCTGGACTGGGTACCGGCACATTTTCCCAGAGACACCCATGGACTTTCCTGTTTTGACGGAACCTGCCTCTATGAGCATCAGGATCCCAGACAGGGCAGCCATCCTCACTGGGGAACGTTGATTTATAACTATGGCAGACCTCAGGTGGCCAACTATCTGATTGCCAATGCCCTCTATTGGATTGAGCAGTATCATGTGGATGGTATTCGTATGGATGCAGTGGCTTCTATGCTGTATCTGGACTATGGAAAGAGTGACGGGCAGTGGGTAGCCAACCAGTATGGAGGTCATGAAAACCTGGAAGCAGTGGAATTTTTAAAGCATCTTAATTCCATTGTGAAAAAAAGAAATGATGGTGTTCTGATGATTGCAGAGGAATCCACAGCCTGGCCAAAGGTGACAGGAAGTCTGGAGGAAAATGGACTGGGCTTTGATATCAAGTGGAATATGGGCTGGATGAATGATTATCTGGGTTATATCCGCTTAGATCCCTATTTCCGGGCTCATCATCACAATGAGCTGTCCTTTAGTATGATTTATGCCTACAGTGAAAACTTTATGTTGGTATTTTCCCATGATGAGGTTGTACATGGGAAGGGAACCTTAATGGGAAAGATGCCGGGAGACATTGAGGATAAGTTTGCCAATCTGCGTCTGACCTATGCTTATATGATGACTCATCCCGGGAAGAAGCTTTTGTTTATGGGGCAGGATATTGCAGAGTGTGATGAATGGGATGAAGAAAGAGAGGTACAGTGGGAGCTGACTCGCTTTAACAGCCATAAAGGAGTGCAGAAGCTGGTTCAGGCATTAAACAACCTCTATACCACCTTGCCTGCACTGCATAAGCTGGACGATTCATGGGATGGATTTGAATGGATTAACTGTATGGCAGCTGATGCTTGTATGCTGTCTTATCTGAGAAAGACGCAGACAGCGGAGGATACACTGGTGGTTGTGGCTAATTTTGCCAATGTTTCCCGCAAATTTAGAGTAGGTGTTCCTTTTTCCGGTAAGTATCAGGAAATATTGAATACTGATGCTCAAGTTTTTGGTGGTCTGGAAAGAGTCAATGAAGCTATCTTATGCTCTGAGGAAGTGGAGCAGGATGGAAAAGCAGACTCTATTCAGGTGATGATGGCTCCCCTTTCTGTCAGTATTTTAAGCTATACTCCTTATACAGAGGAAGAAAAAGCAGAAATAGAAAGGCTGAAGGCAGAAAAAATCCGCCGGGAACAGGAGGAGGCTCAGGAGAAGGCCCGTCAGGAGAAGCTGATTGCTTTGGAGGCAGCTCGTCTGGAAAAGGAGGAACAGGCCAGAAGGGCAGAAGCAGAAGCAGAGGAAGCTAAAAAAAGAGCCAAACAGTTGATGGAGGAGGCTAAACAGCTCAAACGAGAAGCCCAGCAAATTAGCAAAGAAGAAGAGGAACTGAAAGGAGCAGGAAAATAGGAATGGAATATATAGAAGCTCTGGCAGCTCTGACTATAGATGATAAAATAAATATAGGACTTATTGAGAGATTTCTTCAGGAACTTCCGGATAAAGTGCTGAATCTGGGTGTACGTGTGTTGTTATCTGTTCTCGTTTTGGTAGTTGGTATCCAACTGATTAAATTTGTCCGAAAGGTAATCAAGCGTTCCTTGGAAAAAGGAAATGCAGACAGGGGGGTTATTCAGTTCCTGGATTCCTTTATTAAGGCAGCATTGTATGTAATACTGGTGATGATGATAGCCTCCGGCTTTGGTGTAGATGCAGCCAGTGTTACTGCCCTGCTTGGTTCGGCCGGTGTAGCTATCGGTCTGGCTGTTCAGGGCAGTCTGTCCAACTTTGTAGGAGGGGTATTGATTTTATTGCTAAAGCCGTTTCGGGTAGGGGATTACATTAAGGAGGACAGTAATAATAACGAAGGAGAGGTAGTAGAAATAGAGCTTTTTTATACCAAGCTGGCCACGGGTGACAATAAAATTATCCTGTTGCCTAATGGTACTCTGGCCAATTCCAGTCTGACTAATGTAACGGCCAGTGACAGTCGAAGAATGGATATTCGGGTAGGAATTTCTTATGAATCTGATATCCGTCAGGTAAAAGAGGTTTTACAGAAGCTGTTGGATGAGGATGAAGCTGTTTTAAAGGAAAAGGATCACTTTGTTTATGTGGATGAGTTGGCCGCCGGGTGTATGATGATGGGTGTACGCTGTTGGTTTTCTATGAGTGATTACTGGAAGGGAAAGTGGAGAGTGACGGAAAAGGTAAAGTATGCTCTGGATGAAGCAGGAATTGCCATCGCTTCCCCTCAGTTGGATGTACAGATAAAAGAAACCAGAAGTATAGATATACAGTAGACCTGTACAGTGATTTTGATAAGTACTGCATCAAATACTCTATAAAATATTTTAGGGTATTTGATGCAGGTAACAGTTCAGCCATGGTCTGTGCTGTGTCACAGAAGAATCATGATTGCAGGAATGAGGCGATGGTACAGAACATGAGCAGAGCGACTAAGGATAAAAAAACTAAAAATTGTTCTTGCCAAAAATACAATTAACGTTTATAATAGTATATGTTAAGCTTCCATGGCTCAGTTGGTAGAGCAACGCATTCGTAATGCGTAGGTCAAGGGTTCGAGTCCCTTTGGGAGCTGTATAAAAAGGCCTTAGATTCTTAGATTATTTAAGAATTTAAGGTCTTTTATATTTATTCGTAACTGTTCAGTACCCTCACCGTTATCATTGTTGTAACTACGTTTTCTTACGGTCAGCACAGCAAGCGTGCAGATCTGCTGAATAGTTACATTTATTCTATAATAGTTTTTAACCGAATCAAGGAAGTTCCTCATTTCAAGTACGCTGAGTGTTAAGTGGTGAACACTACTTGCGAATATCCGCTTTGACTTTTTGTGGTTTCTTATTTTATCCTATTATGAATCGTTTGTATTATTTTTGGGAAGATAAAGCAGATATTGCTAATCAAGTCTCTTGCTCTCACTTAGTATCTAAAATGGGAGTAGGAGACTTTGTTAATTCAGTTAAATTTTATGGTGAAAAGGAATTATGCTCGTTTTTTTACAGGAGAAGAAGTAGATGTCATATTATTATGCTTTTGTAAGATATTATATTTTTTTAAATCTCCAAGAATAATATTTTGATAATCCTCATATAAAGAACGGTAAAGCAAAAGAACCGTTTCTTCTTCTGATGTAACAACTACCTTTTTATAATTGCTGTTTTCCGTTATTTTTCGTGGAGAATCCAGCAAATAATCAACAGATACATCGAAAATCTGAGCTAATTTTGTTAAAATATCTGCTGGAGGAGTGCGCTTTCCGGTTTCATATAATGAAATCATGGCTCCTGTCAGACCCAGTTGTAACCCCAAGTCCTTTTGTTTCAGATGATGGGATTGTCTAAGTTCTTTTATACGTTTTCCGACTTCCATGAATAAATCAAAACCTTCCATTATTACATAGTTGAGAGTTTCAGTTCAAATAAATGTTTATAATGATCTTTACCATTTCTTCATTACTTTACAAGTATTATCTTTGATTACTTGATGGAGTATTTTCGTTTTATATAAGACTTTTTTGACTAGGTTAAATTTTAACATGGTATATTAAAAAAAACTTGACATTTAACTAAAAGTAAAGTATTATTTGGTGTAAATAACGATTTGTTGATTTTTGTGTATAGTATAGTATATGTAATAAGCAAAAAGATATTATATAACATAAGAAAAACAGATATTTTAGAAAGTAAATACTGAGTTGTAAATATATCTGAAGGGGGTGAGTAAATATGAAAAAGAAGAAAAAATTAACTTTAAGTTTATTGGGAGTTATAGTTTTGTTGACAGGTTTTGTTGTTTATCAGAATACCATTCCTAAGTGGTCTGATGCGTAATATTATGATAATTGTTTCTTTATAAAAAGGAATGGTATATGGAAAGGAAGGAGGATAAAAATAAGTTATAAACGCATCAAATGGAAGAAGATAAAATAAAATTTCTAAGGAGGAAGATATGGGAGTTGCATCATTAGTACTTGGAATACTTGCAGTATTAATTGGATTATTTACAGCAGGTACTCTTGGTTGGCTAGGAGCTATTATGGCTCTGATAGGAGTTATTTTGGGTGCTATGGGGAAAAAAAATCCACAACAGCAGGGTATCTCTACAGCAGGATTGGTATTGTCAATTATTGGATTAATCCTATGTTTATTACTTTATATTGCATGTATTGCCTGTGTAGGTGGAGTCGCATCAACTGGCTGTGCGATTGCGTAAGCTCCATCAATAGGTAAACCGAATCGGTGATACCATCATTTCCAGTATATTAAGTATTAAATGGGGATAAGAGACTTGCTTTGATGAGATGGAGTACAGGCTCCATTTAATAAACCACAAAGTGAAGTAATAGGCAGGTAGTGAGACAGATAGCAAATATTTGCTTTGCTGAAATAGATTTTATCAATATCACATATAATGTAATAGCAGTATTAAGGATAAAACATAAAAAATCGGTGAGATTTTGCTCAGCGATTTTTTGTGTTTTATTTGTTATGAGCAGATGAAAGGATGTAATTTATGAATGTTAATTTAAGTTTTGTAGGTTTTGATATTCCGGTATATGGGCTGATGATTGTTTTTGGAGTGATTACAGCTAATCTAATTGCATGGTACCTTTTAAAGTATTATCGTCTGGACAAAAATGATTTTCTGATTATTGAAGCGTATGTGTTTCTTGGCTCTTTTTTTGGTTCAAAATTACTTTATCTAATGATTAATTTTGAGAAAATAGAATGGAATAGATTGATAGAATTAGACTATTTTAATCAGATAATGCAAGGAGGATTTGTTTTTTATGGAGGTTTGTTAGGTGGCTTATCTATGCTTTTGCTTCCCTCCAAGTTGCATCATATAAATGTAGATAAATATGTCAGACATTTTATCTTTTTGATTCCATGGATACATGCATGGGGAAGGATAGGATGTTATTTTACGGGCTGTTGTTATGGAGAACCTTATCAGGGACCTATGGCTGTTATATATTCAGAATCTTCTCCAGCTCCAATAGGAGTGTCTCTCTTTCCCATACAACTGACAGAAGCAGTTTGTCTGTATATACTATCACTGGTAATATTTCAGCTGGATTTTAAAAAAAAGTACAAACATACAATGCTTTATTATCTTGGTATTTATAGTATTTTAAGGTTTGTTATAGAATTTTTCCGCTATGATACACAAAGAGGCAATTTCTGGATTTTTTCAACCTCTCAATGGATTAGCATAGGAATTTTATTAGGAATTATTATATATATTTATAAATCTGTGCAAATGATAAATATAAATAAGAAACGTTAGTAATAATTTAACCCAATCAGGGAAGTCCCCTCACTTCAAGTATGCTGAACAATAAGTGGTAATAAGGTGACGAGTAAGAAGTCTCATATCCTTTACAGACAAAGGATGAATTGTGGCAAATAGTAGTAGTAAATGATGTCTAAGTATGTTATCCTATCTGTATAGGAGGTGTTAGGATGGAAGCAAATGAAGAAAAAAAGGGAATAAAAACGATCAAAAAGAGAAAAATTGGAGGAATATTGTTTGGTGTATGCCTATTGATAGCACTTACCGTAAAAAGAGTACCTACCGGCTATGTAGGTGTCGTTTATAACATGAATGGTGGTGTGGATGGCGAGATTTTGACACAGGGTTGGCATATGGTTTTACCTACCAAGAAAGTTACCACTTATTCAATTGGTATTGAGCAGTCTTACTTAACAGAAGCAGATAAAGGGGATTCAAAAAAAGATGAGAGTTTTTCTACACCCACATCGGATGGAAAGTCTTTAACCGTAGATTTGGAATTTTCTTATCGTTTTGATGAAACGAAAGTAGCAGAAACGTTTACGAAATTTAAGGGTCGTTCCGGTGAGGAGGTAAAGAATACATTTATTAAGCCTAAGATGATTGCATGGACTCAGGAGATAACTGCCAAATATCCAGTAACAGACGTATTTGGAGATAAGAGGCAAGAACTGAATGAGGCGTTGGATATATATCTTAAGGCAAAATTTGAACCTTATGGAATTATCATTGATACGGTGAATTTTACAAATATTTCTACAGATGAAGAAACACAGTCTGCTATTCAGAAAAAAGTTACAGCACAGCAGGAATTAGAATTGGAACAGATTGAAGCACAGACAGCAAAGATTAAGGCTGAAAAGGAAAAACAAGTCGCTTTGATTGAAGCAGAAAAGAATAAGGAAACTGCGTTAATTCAGGCAGAGCAGGCAAAGATTAAGGCTGAAGGTGAAGCAGAAGCAAAGAAAATCGCAGCAGAGGCAGAAGCACAGGCTAACCGAAAGATTGCGGAATCTCTTACTCCTGAACTGATTGAGAAAATTAAGTATGAAGCGTGGGATGGTAAGTTGCCTACTGTACAGGGTTCTGGTATGCCTATCATCGACATTGGTCAGTAATAGATGATGACATTATCATTAGGGAAATCGGCAAAGCTTGCTGATAAGGGGAAATTAGCAGGAGACTGTATTCTATATTAGGCAGAGATAGTAACTATTCATCAGGTCTGTACACTTGCTGTACTAACCGTACGAAAATGTAGTGGTAATGAGCAAAATCCCATCGCGATAGGTGATTTTCATGGATTTTTACATGGTAACTGTGAGGGTAGTGAACAGTTACAAGAGATAAAAAAATAAGAGAGGGTTGATGGAGTGAGACAAAAAGGAAACATAGGAAAACGTATAGCTTGTATATTGTTATCTATGTTGCTGTGGTCAGAGGGGAGTCTGGTTTATGCACAGACAGCTAAAGTAAGGCAGACAGAAACAATTCAGAAAGATACATGGAGAGAAGCTTTACCAGAAAGTAAAGTTGAAGCGGTTAATTCAAGGGAAGAAGAACAGTTAGACTATGTATTGGGAAGACCCATGACAGAGGAGGAGGATGCGGCAGAGAGGCAAAGGATGGAGGAGTATATCTCCCGATTAGTTCCTTTGGACCCGGGACCGGAAGCACCCCGACTGGAATCGGGCAGAGAACCTATAGTAAGTACTATACCACTTCCTGAATCCTATGATGGCAGAGAAGAACATCTGATTACCTCGGTAAAAAATCAGAGTCCTTATGGTATCTGTTGGGCATTTACCAGTGTTCTGTTGGCAGAAGCTTCCATGGTGAAAAAGGAACTGCTTCCCCTGTCAGAAGCGGATTTATCAGAATATCATCTGGCTTATTATACTTATCGCTTTATTACCGACCCTTTGAAGGGAACGGAGGGAGACAGCAATTACAGAGCCAATGTGAATGATATTCTGGATGGTGGAAGCAATATTGGAAGGGCAAAAAATACGCTGATTGGCTGGATGGGAGCTGTGCCTGAAAACGTGGCTGAGTTTACCAGTGCCCCAATGGAACTCCCCATGACGGAGGCGGCAGCCTATGGACACAATATAGGGATTCTAAAAAATGTAATGGAAGTCAATATCAATGACAGAGAGGCAGCAAAGCAGGCTATTTTGGATTATGGAGCTTTGGGAATTATGTATTATGCCACAACTTCTCCCAGCTACTATAATACCTCTACAGCTGCTCATTATGTAAATAGTCCTGACTTGATTGTTAATCATGCAGTAGCGATTGTAGGATGGGATGATACCTACAGTAAAGAAAACTTCGGCTATGTTAAGCCTGCTAATGATGGCGCCTGGCTGATTAGAAACAGCTGGGGACCAAGCTATGGAAAAGATGGCTATTTTTGGATGTCTTATGAGGATGCTACCATTTATCCTACTGTATATGCTTTTGAAATGGAGGCTCCAACAGTCTATGATAATAATTACCAGTATGATGGAGCCGGCATGGATGAAGTCTGTTATACCATGAATATATTTGAGGTAGCTAATGTATTTACCGCCAGTGCCAATCCGGGAAAGGCCGAGATATTAAAGGCAGTTTCCTTCGATATAGATACAGCTAATGTAAATTATTCCATACAGATTTATAAAAATCCGCAGAACCCTTCAAATCCTACCAGTGGAACAGCTATGATTAAGGCTCAGACAGGTACTACCAGTCATGCAGGCTATTATACTATTGATTTGGATGAGGAAGTATGGCTGCAGCAGGGAGATACCTTTGCCGTAGTGATTACTTTTACAAAAAGTGACAGTGCTATCTATATGGTCTGTGAGTTTGGAGATACAGAGGAAAATGCAGAAACTAAGGCACAAATTGATGCGGGGCAGAGCTTCTTTAAGCTGGCTTCGGGATGGGCAGATATGGCTGATTATGCAGGTGAGGGATACTATAACTTAAGAATCAAGGCATTTACTGTTAATCGTGATGAGATACCGGTAACAGGTATTACCATGGCAGAAACCACAGGTACCATAAAGGTAGGGGAAACGAAGCAGCTGGAAGCAGAGGTGATTCCAACTGATGCCACAAATCAGACGATTCACTGGCACAGTCTGGCAGAAGACATTGCTTCTGTGGATGAAAATGGTCTGGTAACAGGAAAAAGTCAGGGAACTGTAGAAATTGCAGCCACAGCAGAGGATGGAGAGCATAGCATCATCTATCGTCTTACAGTAGAGGCAGATCCGGTGATTACCTCCGTAGAAGCATCACAGATTACTGCTCATCAGGCAACAGTGACCATAGAGGCAAACGATGGCAATAACTCTCAAATTGCCGATTATCGACTGGAAATGACAGAAGGGGAGGGAAGTCCCGTAATAACCAAGCAGGAGGCGGAAAATACGTTTTTCATCACCCATTTGTCTCCGGTAACAGCCTATACCTTCCAGGCAGAAGTAGAAGATTCAGCAGGCAATACTGTCCAAAGCTCTGTAAGCTTTACTACTCCTAAGGAATTGGGAGCAGCAGCACCTGAGGTAGGGGGAGGCTATGAAGTGAATCAGACAGACGGTTCTACCTATGTTTATACCCTGAAGCAGATAGAAGGAGCCGAGTATCAAATGGATGAGGAAGGATGGCAGGAAAGTCCTGTATTTGAAGATATTCTTCCTAATAGTACCCATATTTTCTATGTTCGTATCAAAGAAACTGATACAAGGGAAGCAGGAGAGACCAGAAGTACAGGAGAGGTAGAATTTCCTGAAATTATTCCACCAGATACAGAGCCACCGATTCTGGAGGTAACAGTGGGAGAGGGTGAAGCTATCGCCTTTGAATGGTATTCAATGCCTCAGGTGCTGGAAATCAGGGCAAAGGATGGAGGCAGTGGTATTTCTTCCGTTTCTTATCAGGTGGATGAAGGGGAAGAACAGCTGCTGTTTGTAGGAGGAGAAGCAGTATCTGCCGAATGGAATAATGAGGCAGAGCCAATACAGGTGCAGGAAGGAGAACACAGCTATACCATCTGTGTAACAGATAAAGCAGGATATCAGACAGTAAAAACAGTAGAAATCCGACAGGATACCTTAGCGCCTGTTCTTTCAGAATTGGAAATACCATCTGGGGATAAGCTGGGAGAGGACTTTGCTAAAATTGCTTTTCAAGCAGACGACAATGGAAGCTTTTATTATATGTTGAAGACCTTAGCAGCTGCACCTACCGTACAGACACTCTTACTTCAGGATAAAAATATTATGGCAGCAGGCGGAAGCTGTGAGATTTCTTTAAAGGGACTGCAGCCGGATACAGATTATATGGTGTACATATTGGCTCAGGATAAGGCAGGAAATTTATCAGAGAAGATTTTTACAGTAGCTTTTCATACAAAGGAAAGTATAGTAAATCCGGAGCCAATACCAATAGTTCAAATGGCAGCCGCCCCCAACTTTAGTATAAAATCAGGTACCTATTCAGCAAATCAGTATGTAACGATTCAATCTGCTACAGAGGGGGCTGCAATTTATTATACTATGGATGGAACAAGGCCGGATACTTCTTCTGCCAAATATACAACAGCTATTCAGGTAGATAGGTCAGTAACAATCAAGGCAATAGCAATCAAAGAGGGAATGACAGACAGTCAGATTATATCAGCGGTCTATGTGATTTCCAGACCATTTCCCTTTACTGATGTGGCACAGGATGGGCAGTGGAAGCATCAGAGTGTAAAATATGTCTGGGATAACAGTATGATGAATGGTATTTCAGGCACTACTCTATTTGCTCCGGATGATTCTCTGACCAGAGCTATGTTTGCTACAGTACTTTATCGAATGGCAGGGCGCCCCACAGTGGAATTTACCACAAAATTCAGCGATGTAAAGGCAGGACAGTGGTACAGCGATGCAATTATCTGGGCAAATCAGCAGGGAATCGTAGCTGGACGGGGAGACGGCAGTTATGGGATTGACCAGTATATTACCCGTGAACAGATTGCAAAAATGCTTTATGAATATGCCAGAGTAAGAGGCTATGATATTACTGCCAGGAAGGAACTTTCTTCCTTTACTGATGAAAAGGAGGTAAGTAGCTGGGCGGTTGGATATATGCAGTGGGCTACAGCAGTAGAAATGATTACCGGTAAGCCTAATACAGACGAAACCTATCGGATGGATCCGAAAGGACAGGCCACCCGGGCAGAGTGTGCGGCCATGCTTATGCGTTTTGAGAACAGATACGATAAGGAAGCTCAATAAAGTTGAATTTGCGGATTGCGAATATTCGTGTTGACAGTAGATTGCTCCATGGATAAGGGATAAAACAGGTTATCCATGGAGCTTTTTATTATTGTCAAAGTAGTAATATTGGTAAAGGGTAAAAATAATGAACAGGCTTCTTAGGAAAGAGGAAGAGAGATTCTATCCACCTGTATAATAACAGAAAAAGATGCGTCCATCTGCCTGATTTCCTTTTTAAGATAGGCAGTAATTTCTTCACTACTGCTGGAATAGCCAAAGGGAATGACCAAATCAAACATTAAATGGGCAGAGGAAGAATCCTTTACCATTCTAAAATCATGGAAATCCACTTCGGGATAGGAGGTATCAAGCAGTTGTCTGAGATACTGTTTTAATTCATTGGTTTGTTGGTCATTGGTAATAATGGGATCCATATGAATAACAGCTTCGCAATAAAGCTCCTCACGAAGACGATGCTCAATAGCATCAATTTTATTATGAAGTAGAAGGATATTACCATCTGCTGCTACCTCTGCATGTAGGGAAAGCATAATTCTATCGGGACCATAATCATGTACCACAATATCATGAATCCCTCTAATTTCTTCATCACTGAGAACCAGAGCTTCTACCTTTTGAATAAATTCCGGGGAAGGCGCCTGTCCCAGCAGGGGGGTAACGGTTTCCTTGGCTGCCTGACAACCGGTATAGAAGATAAACAAGCCTACCAAAATACCGCAATAGCCATCCGTTTGAAGGCCGATAAAATGTTCTATCAAAGTGGAGAAAAATACAGCAGTGGTAGCAACAGCATCACTAAGGCTGTCTGCAGCTGTGGCATGCATGGCAGTACTGCCGATTTTCTTTCCCATCGCTTTGTTATAGGCATACATATAGAGCTTGACTCCAATAGAAGCAGCCAGAATAACCAGCGTCAGCAGGCTGTATTCAGCAGGCTGGGGATGGAGGATTTTGTCTACGGAGGAGCGGATAAGCTCAAAGGCCATAAAAAGGATGGCAATAGAGACCAATAACCCGGATAGATATTCTATCCTTCCATGACCAAAAGGATGAGCCGAGTCAGGCTTTTGACTTGCCATTTTAAAGCCTATCAGGGTTACTAAGGAAGAACCTGCATCGGACAGATTATTAAAGGCATCGGCAGTAATAGCAATGGAATGGCTCAGACTACCTGCCAGAAATTTTCCTGCAAAAAGGAGGATATTCAAAGCGATGCCCAAGCTGCCGCAAAGGATACCGCAGGTTTGTCGTATCTGAGAGGGAATAGGCTCCTGGGTAGGAGAAGAAAGTGTATGATATTCTTTGATAAAAAGCCTGATCAGTAGAGACAGCATAGGTACTTTCTCCTTTTTCTGATAAAATCTGTTTGCAAAAGTAAAGTGAGGAACAGTTACCGCTATTGTAAATCGTTTGTGTAGAAAATACAAGAGAGAGGATTAGAATCAGAGATATTGTTGATAATGTCCAACATCCATCCAATACTCCAGTTTAGAAAGAATATTCTGCTTGGAGATGGATTCAAAGTATTCTAAAGGCTGGATAAAGGGATTGGTATTACGTTGATCCACCAGATAAAGTATATATGTTCCTGATGGGTTCATTGCAGGATACCAGCCCAAATCTATCAGAAGATGCTGGTTTTCCAATTGGAGCAAATCCTCTACTAATTCATGGCAGGCCTCCCAGCCGTCCCTGTGCGGGTCGTATTCTGAAAATTGATTCTGTTTAACAGTCCATCCTCCAGGGATTCTCAAGGGCTGCAGATTAAAATAATTCATCATTGGTTATCTCCTTTTTGTATCGGTTAAATACTGTATGTTTCACTTATTTTTTGGGATATTATATAATAATCATAGACCTCTGTAAATATTTACCATAAATGTGTGAAAAGCCCACTCATTTATGGGTGGAATGGACAGCACAAAATACTAGACAATTTTTCAAATCTAAAGTATACTAAACGAAGTAGATTGGAATAGTGAAACGTATGGTTGTAATGAAACAAATCACAGGGATAATTCCAACAGATTTTAAGATAGGACAGCAGGTGATTACTGCCAGATAGTAGATAGAGATAGGAGAGAGAAAATGAATAAAAAACCTACGGTATTAATGATTCTTGACGGCTATGGTTTGAATGGGAAAAAGGAAGGCAATGCCATTGCCCAGGCTAATACTCCCGTAATGGACAGGTTGATGAAGGAATACCCTTTTGTGGAGGGAAATGCCAGCGGCATGGCAGTAGGACTGCCAGATGGACAGATGGGCAATTCCGAGGTAGGACATCTGAATATGGGAGCAGGTCGTATTGTATATCAGGAACTAACCAGGATTACCAAGGAAATTCAGGAGGGTACTTTTTTTGAAAATCCGGCGTTGTTGGAGGCAGTAGAAAATTGTAAGGCCAATGATACTGCACTGCATCTGTTCGGACTGGTTTCTGATGGTGGAGTCCACAGCCACAACACCCATATCTATGGACTGCTGGATCTGGCAAAAAGGAATGGGCTTTCTAAGGTATATGTACACTGCTTCCTGGATGGAAGAGACACACCTCCGGAAAGCGGCAGGGATTTTGTGGCAGAGCTGGAAGCAAAGATGGCAGAAATCGGTGTGGGAGAAGTGGCTTCCGTAATGGGACGTTACTATGCCATGGACAGGGATAACAACTATAACAGAGTTAAGCTGGCTTATGATGCGTTGACAAAGGGAGAGGGGCTTTCAGCAGAAAGCGCCTGTGGTGCTATTGCTGATTCCTATGCCAGGGGAGAAACAGACGAGTTTGTAAAGCCCTCTGTCGTAATAAAGGATGGTGTACCTACAGCAATAATTCAGGATAAGGATTCGGTAATCTTCTTTAATTTCAGACCTGATAGAGCAAGAGAGATTACCCGATATTTTTGTGAGAATGAATTTACCGCTTGTGAAAGGGAAAGGAGACTGGATGTTGTCTTCGTATGCTTTTCAGACTATGATCCTACTATTCCCAATAAGACGGTGGCCTTCCATAAGATAGCAGTAGAGAATACCTTTGGTGAATGGTTGGCAGCTAATCAAATGACACAGGCCAGAATCGCAGAGACAGAAAAGTATGCCCATGTTACCTTCTTCTTTAATGGTGGTGTGGAGGAGCCTAACGAAGGAGAAGACAGAATTCTGGTAAATTCTCCCAAGGATGTGGCAACCTATGATTTAAAACCCCAGATGAGTGCCTATGAGGTATGTGACAGGTTAGTAGAGTCTATTAAGGCTGATAAGTATGATGTGATTATTATCAATTTTGCTAATCCGGATATGGTGGGGCATACTGGTGTGGAAACCGCTGCTATTCAGGCAATAGAGGCAGTGGATGAATGTATTGGCAAGGCGGTAGAAGCAATAATAGAAGTGGGGGGTACCATGTTTATCTGTGCAGACCACGGTAACGCAGAACAGATGGTGGATGAGGGAACAGGAGAACCGTTTACTGCACATACCACTAACCCGGTACCCTTTATCTTAGTAAATTATGATGCAGACTATACCTTAAGAGAAGGCGGATGTCTGGCAGATATTATTCCTACTATGATAGAGATTATGGGAATGGAGCAGCCAAAGGAAATGACAGGTAAGTCCCTGCTGGTAAGAAAATAGAGGGATGAGCTGTTCAGGTAAAAGGGAAGGTAACTATTTAACCGAATCAAGGGAGATTCTTGCTTCAAGTATAACTAGTATATCGAATATGAGTTCACTGGCTCTTTGATTGGTCTGTACTTTCTGGTGAACATTACTGAATAGTTACAGGAAAACAATGAATTTTGCAAGGTAAGAAAGAGAGGAAAACAAATGACAACCGGATGCAAGGTATGGTTATGGCTGGTTTTGGTGTTAAACCTGATTTCATTGCTTGGAGGATTGATGGCTATTATTGTAAATCCAATCTTGGGTATACTTATAGTAGTTACTGAGATTGCCATAGTAGCAGGAGCTGCCATGTTGCTTTTTAATCGAAAAAAGATAGGATTTTATGTGATTGTGGGAGCGGCAGTTGTTGCATTTGTACTCAATTTGATAAGTGGAGCAGGTCTAATTTCATCCTTGATTAGTGTGATATGCCTGCCTGGTATTACCTATCTGTTTGTCAGTAAGAATTCTGGTATATTTTATTAAAAAACAGTATGGCTTCGGTTTATCCGGAGCCGTATTTTATTTTGGATAATTATTCGATATATTGGACATACTTGAAAAATATGATTGCTGAAAAGCTTTGGTTCTGCAGCAAACTAAGGGGTGTTTTATTTCATTATAACTATTCATCAGGTCTGCACACTTCCTGTAATGAGCGTACAAAGATGTAGCTGATGAAGTATCGCCATATAAGAACCTTTAATTCCTCTACTGCCATTTGTTCAGTATTGTAACGATTGCAGAGCAGTTCACTCTTCATTCTTGCCCATATGCTCTCACAGCGGGCGGCATCGCCCACTAACACTATTCATGCTCTGACGGACGGTGACAGAGGCTGATTTGGTTCATTACCCTGTATACGGTTCTGTCACCAGGGATTCTGACTCCTTCCGAATGCTTCAGGAGCAGTGCCTGATACATACAGATGTGTCCTTAAGAATCGTTGCATTCGTCTGCTCCACAGATTTCTCTCATGGCGTCAGCTGGCTTCTGGTATTTCCATGGACAGTTTTGGTTGGCGAGATATGGATAAAATTCCTGCCGGCTAATGCCCAGTAGTATGTACTACCGGCTGGCTGTCAGATATCCTTCACTCCTTCCAATACCGGTATCCTGAGATTAATATAGAGGTTTGCAGGAAATCTATGAAAATGTGACTTACTGGCTGAAAAATGGAATCGTGGATTTAGGCTTTTATTCTGTCGAAATCTTGACAAATTAAATGTCGTTTCTTATAATTTATAAAAAAAGTACTATTAGTACATTTATATACTAATGGTTCTTTTATTAACTAAGATGCAGGTAGGGACAAACATGAAACTAAAAGCAAAGATAAAGAATGATAAAATAATCGTCAGAGTAAAGTTTTCATTGAATGAAGAAATGGATGAAAAGGAATTGAACACCTTAACATCAAGAAATATTGTAGGATTTTTAAAGCCTTGTCTGGTCAGAAAAAAGGTGCTGGATTTTACAGGACCCTTGGGCATTGCACTAGAAGACTATCTGAAGGAGCGGATGGATGCTCATAAATTTTTTATTCTGATGGCTCAGGTTACAAATGCGATCAGACAGGTTCAGGGGCTGGGATTAATTCAAGGAAAGCTTTTATTGGATATTAAGTATGTTTACTTTAATAAACTTACTAATCAGCTACAATTTATCTATGTGCCAATGGCTTCAGAAAATGGATGTGGAAACGTACTTGGCTTTATGGAGGCAGCAGCTTATCAAGCGAGAAGTGCGGCTGGAGAAAATGCAAATTTTCTTATTCAATTTCTTTATTTTTTACAGTCCATGGGTGTTTGCAATATTCAGGCTTTAGAGGATTATATTTCCAATCAAGATAGTGAGGTTGCCAAGCTGATTCGGAGACAGATTAGAGAGAATACTTGGATTATGCTACCTCAGGATAGTGATGATTTTCAAACGACCTTAATGAACGAGGATGATTCTCAAACGACCCTGATGAATGGAGCAGGAGCGGAGTATCAAACCACTGTTTTGAATCAGGTAATGGATGAGGATTATCCGCAAACGACTCTAATGTATGAGGAAGAAGATGAGTATCAAACCACTCTTTTGGATCAAGATATGGGAACAATGGTGCTGGGAGACAATATGGCGTTGTCACAGCCAATTCATTATCCCAGCCTGTGCAACTTGACTACAAATGAAAAAGTTATAGTGAATAAGCCTTTCTTTCGTTTAGGGTATGCAAAGGAATATGTGGATTATTATATAAATAATAATACAGTGAGCAGAAGTCATGCAGATATTATTACAAGGAATGGTCATTATTATGTAGAGGATTTGAAATCAACAAATAACACCTATATTAATGGAGCACAATTGGCTCCCAGAATAGAAACGGAAATTCGTGATGGAGATATTTTAAAGTTATCAAATGAAGAGTTTGTTTTTCATACTTAAAAATACATAGGAGAGAAAGAGGATGAATTTAACGGCTACAGCCAATACAGATGTAGGGATAAGAAAAGAGGTAAACCAGGATAGTATATTGGTCAAACATGCTCAGACGGAAAGGGAAGAAGTAATGCTGGCTGTTATTTGTGATGGAATGGGGGGACTGTCTAAGGGAGAATTAGCCAGTGCTACAGTAATTCGAGCCTTTTCTGATTGGTTTGACTGGGAGCTTCCTAAGGAAATAGAGGGCTTATCAGATTTAAGAGCTATCGGAAAAAAATGGGAAAGTATGTTGATTAATCTGAATGCACAAATTTTAGACTATGGTAAGAGACAGCATACTAATCTGGGAACTACTTTTTCTGGAATATTGATGGTTAATAATAGTTATGTTATTGGACATGTAGGAGATTCCAGAGTCTATTATATGGGCAATGAGATTTGTCAGCTGACAGAAGATCAAACTGTGGTGGCAAAGGAAGTAAGAGAGGGAAGGATGACACCGGAGCAGGCGAAAGTAGACAGACGTAGAAATATGCTACTACAGTGTGTGGGAGCCTCCAGAGTAGTGATTCCTCAAATGGTATATGGCACAGTGGAAAAAGGAGTCTATCTTTTGTGTTCTGACGGCTTTCGCAATCAAAATACGGATGAAGAAATCAGAAACGCTTTTGTGCTGGATAAGCTGGTAGATAAGGAGAGGATGCACGTAGTAACTGAAGCGATGATTAATCAGGCTAAGGACAGAAATGAGAGAGATAATATTTCGGTTATATTAATTAAGGCAGAATAAAAGAGATAGATAAAAAGGAGTATCAAATGGCAAAGAAAGGGGAAGTATTAGATGGGCGATATGAAATACTTGCACTTGTTGGTAAAGGTGATTTTTCACAGACATGGCTTGCTTTGGATAAACGCTTAAATAAACCATGGGCAATAAAGGAATTTGAAAAGAGAGTGAGTGATAGTGTACTGGCAGAATGTGACTTAATGAACATGCTAAATCATTCTGGTATTCCACATATTGTAGATAAATTAGAGAGAGAAAATAGTATTTATATTGTGATGGATTACATAGAGGGAGATGTTTTGACAAACTTGTTAAAATCTGGTCCCCAGTCAGAGGAGTCTGTCATGGAATGGGCAAAACAGCTTTGTGACATCTTAGCTTATCTTCATCGTCAAACGCCTCCCATTATCTATAGAGACATGAAACCAGCAAATATAATGTTGACTCCAGAAGGAGAGATAAAGCTGATTGATTTTGGTATTGCCAGACAGTATAAGGAGGGAAAACTGGCAGATACCATGGTACTAGGAACTCCAGGATATGCTTCCCCAGAGCATATGGGATCCAGACAAACAGATGCCCGATCGGATATTTTTACCTTGGGTATGACCATGCATCATTTGATAACAGGAGTAGACCCCAGACCGGCAGACTATAGATATGCTCCCATTAGACAATGGAATTCAAAGCTGTCAAAAAGTATGGAAGCAATCATTGATAAGTGTACAGCTGTCCGTCCGGAGGATAGATATCAAAACTGTAAAGAATTAAGGTATGATTTAGAACAAGAGATTGTGAAAAGGAAAAAAGGAAAAAAAGTAAGTTTTTTTAGATGATAGTAGTAGGAAGATAGGGAGAAGAAAGAAATATACTGAAGATAGAAAGGAGTATCAATGGCGAAAATAGGAACAGTATTAGCTGGAAAATATGAAATACTGAAACAGATTGGTAAGGGTGGTATATCAGTAGTCTACCTAGCCATGGATAAAAATATCAACAAGCAGTGGGCGGTAAAAGAAGTAAGAAAACAGGGTGAAAGTAAGAACGACATGATACCTGTTAACAGCCTGCTGGCAGAATTTGACTTAATTAAGAGGTTAGATCATCCTGCCTTGCCACGTATCGTGGATATTATGGACGAGAGGGATGTGATTTATGTCGTTATGGACTATATCGAGGGAGAGTCATTGGATAAAATCTTATTGGGATATGGTCCTCAGCCAGAGGAGATTGTGATTGAATGGGCCAAGCAGATTTGTGATGTTTTGGACTATCTTCATTCTCAAAAGCCACCAATTATTTATCGAGATATGAAACCGGCAAACGTTATGCTCAAGCCAGAGGGAAATGTAAAGATTATCGACTTTGGTATTGCCAGAGAGTATAAGGAAATGAAACTGGCAGATACCACAGTACTAGGAACTCCAGGATATGCTTCGCCGGAACATAGGGGAGCCAGGCAGACAGATGCCCGATCGGATATTTTTACCCTGGGTATGACTATGCATCATCTGGTAACAGGAGTAGACCCCAGACCAGCAGACTATATGTATGCTTCTGTTAGACAGTGGAATCCGGATCTCTCAGAAGGAATTGAGCGTATTATCGATAAGTGTACAGCATTGAATCATGATGACAGGTATCAAAACTGTATGGAATTGATGTATGATTTAGAACACCCGGATGAATTAACAAACAGCCGTAAGAGAGAGAAAATAAGAAAGTTAAGGGCTTTTCAGGTTTCAACTGCTGTATCTGTCTTATTATTACTATCTGGTTTTGGTTGTAAAGCAGGGGCATCTTACATTAATCAGAATACCTATGAAGAGTTAATTTCTATAACAACGGCTTCTTCTTTAGAGGATAAAATAGACAACTATAAGAAAGCAATCAATATCTATCCTGTAGATACTACAGCTTATACCTATATGTTGGAAGCCTATGAGACAGAGGGAAGATTCAGCAAAGCAGAAAATGATGAGTTTTTAGCTCTTTATAATGCTCATAAAGAAGACTTTAATATGGCTGATGCACAAGTGGCAGAGCTAAATTATAGAATTGGACTCAGTTATTTTAACTATTATACAAATGAAGATGGCAGCTATAGCTTTGCAAACCGGGTACAAAAGGCATATCCATTTTTTGAAACGAATTTTAGACAAGCACAAGATTTTGAAAATAAAATTCTATCAGATTGCTATTATCAGATTTGTAGTTTTTATAAAAAATATATTTTAAGCTCTGTAACACTAAACGAGGCATCCAGAGACGACTATCTTCAATTATTTGATAATTTGGAAACTACCTTGGAAACCATTTCTGGTGCTGGTGCTCATGACCAGTTAGCTTTTTATAATGGTATCTTTATGTTGTTGAATCATCAAACAGAAAGTATGGCATCTGTAGAGGTAGAAAAGGATATGGTACTCTCTCTGATGGATAGAATCTATGAAAAAGCAAAAAATTTATCTGTGCAAAAGGAACAGTCCAAGGCATTACAAAAGGAAATCGTAGACAATTACGAAGATAAGAGAGCAGACTTTGAAATAACTTATGCAAATATAGAAGAAAGGAGATAAAGAATGGCAGAAATTTTATTAATTATTTCAACTAGTTCTTTTGTTCTGGCAGCTCTATTTTTGGCTCTGGCAATCTTTTTTTGGTTTAAGTTTGGTATTCCTGCTATTATTGGGGATTTATCAGGTAGGACAGCTAAAAAGTCTATTGCTCAGATGAGAGAAAATAATGAAAAATCAGGAGTAAAAACCTATCGTTCCAGTCGTATTAATATAACAGGTAATCGGATGAATGATAAGTTAAAAATGACTGGAAATCCCGAAAGTAAAAACTTTGCTACTCAGGGAAAGGAAAAGCCTCAGACAGAATCTTTTGAAGGAACTGCTATTTTAAAGGATACCATGGCAGACGCTTCAATGGGAACTGCCATTCTTGACGAGACCAGGACAGAGTCTACGGTAGGAACTGGTGATTTGAATGAAATAATGACAGGCCCTTCAACAGGGCCTTTGTTAGAGTATGTAAAACCTCCAATAACTAAAACAGTCATTACTGCCGGATGGAAAATGGTGGAGGATATTATGCTGATTCATACTAATGAGGTAATCAATTAAAGCTTTATTGTACCAAATATCTTAGAAAAATAAAAATAGTGTAAGAATCCCCCAGACTTACATAAAAGAATACTTAACGGTTACTGATAGTAGGAGGCGGAAAGGGGATTATGCCTGTTTTTTTTGGTGTTCATGTTCGTCTTCGCTATGAGAAGTTTGCATATATTCCTGCATTTTCACATACTTTTTAATATCACCAATTACAATATCTTTATAATCTTTATCTAACTGTCGGTAAATGGAGAGGAGCAGATTTTCTTCTTCATTTACCATTTTTTTTCGGGCTTCCATCAGGAAATCTCTCTCTTCGACAATTCCCAGCAGATAGTCACTGGTAACTTTAAAAATCTCAGATAATTTCACCAGGATATCTGCAGGAGGTATACGTTCATTGTTCTCATAAAATGAAACCATCTTTGGAGTCAGTCCAAGTTGAGAAGCCAGTTCCTTTTGAGTCCATCCGCAGGACAAACGTAGTTTTTTAATTCTGTTTCCGATATGCAGAAGGATTCCTCCCTTCCTGTAGAATAGTGATAAGGTTATTTTGTATAATTATTAGAATTTTATCATTAAGAGATTTAAAAAACTTGACAACGTACTAATAGTACTTTAATATAAATGCAAAGTACTATTAGTACTATAAAAGATGATTGTTCGACAGGTTTGTAATTTTTTAGACACAAGAGAAAAATAGCTTTTAGATACAAAATTTGATTTCCAAGGGCTCCGGAATGATTTTTTGATAAAGCTCACAAACATCGAACAATAGCAAGCATCGAAAAGAAATGGGGATTGTGAAGATGAGGCAAAGAAGTGACAAAGTGAAAAATCGCATTTTTGCAATATTTTTGGTTTTGGTTTTATTAGTGGAAATTATACCAACCAAAGTATTTGCAGCGATGGAAAATCCAGAAGGAGCGGTTGTCGAGGCGATAACAGATTCAGCTGAAGATAGCAGTACAGAGGGAGAGGCAGCTTTGGAGGAGCCAGCCATTGTTCCGTCAGAAGAAAGCAGTGCAGAAGCAGTGACAGAAGATGATGGAACTAATAGTACATTTAGTGATGGCAGTGAAGCAACTGCTACAAATGGAAGTAATACAGCAAATACAGAATCTACTGTTGAGCAGACAGATACTAGTGTAGAAGCGGGAACAGAAGAAAACGGAAATCAAACAGAGGCCACAGATAGTACTGAAGGAAGTACCGATAATACTGAAGGAAGTACCGATAATACCCAAGAAAGTACGGATACCACCGGAGGAAGTACGGACACCACTGGAGGAAGTACGGATAGTACCGGAGGAAGTACGGATACCACTGGAGGAAGTACGGATAGTACTGGAGGAAGTACGGACACCACCGGAGGAAGTACGGATACCACCGGAGGGAGTACGGATACCACCGGAGGAAGTACGGACACCACCGGAGGAAGTACGGACACCACCGGAGGAAGTACGGACACCACCGGAGGAAGTACGGACACCACCGGAGGAAGTACGGATACCACCGGAGGGAGTACGGATACCACCGGAGGAAGTACTGACAATACCGGCGAAAGTACTACTGATCCTTCTGAACCAACCCCTACCACCAGTTCCACCATAAAGGTAGAAAAGGAAGGTAATAATAATGGTACAGTGAAGCTGATTATTGGGGATGTTGAGTTTGATAATGCAGACCTGGAAGGTACAATTGATGTAGAGGAAGGCAAGACAATAACCATTGTTGCTACTCCGACTCCAAGTACAGAGACAGACGAGACAAGAAGTTATGTAAGTCAGATATTAATCAATGATCAAGCTATTGGTTTGGAAAATTATATAAAATATGAAGAATATCGCAAAGAAAATATAACCTTACAGGGAGATACTACTGTTAAGGTGACTTTTGCTACAGATTATAAGGTAGAGGCAACAGCACAGGCAGGAACACAGATTACACTGACAGATGGAGCAAACTCTGATAATAATACCAGCACAACAGCAGATAAGCCAAAAGCTGAGCTAATGATACCGGAAAACGGTACGGTAAATATATCCATTACTACAGATGATGGATATAAGGTAGAAAATATTACTATTCTGGCAGCAGACGGTACTAATGAGGTGATTTCTAATGATGCTCAGACTGTTCCCTTTACTAAGGATGGAATATCAGTAACGGGTCCTATGACGATTAGTACTCAGTTGCGACAGTATTTTAATGTTACTATCAACTATAAAACTATTGGTGGAACGGCTAATACTGGTGGAACGGTGAGTTATGGAACAGATATAGGCAATGCAGAACTGAAAACGGACAATAGTAATAAAATAGAATCTACTGGTACAGTAGAGATTGGTGCAAATACACCATTTGTTCTTTTTGTTGACCCAGATGCCAATTATAAAATATCCAGTATTATAAGGACAGATGCCAGGGGAGATGAAACTGAATTGAAACCTGAAGGCAGTTTCCTGAATAATGAAGCTTATATAGATGATACACTTCTTAGTATTGACCAGAACTATACTTATACGATTCAGTTTGCACCCAATACCTACACAGTGACAGCGGAAGCTTCACCAAATGGTCAGATAGAGATTGGTGAACCTAAGAGAATGGAGCTGACAGTGAATCATGGTAGTGAAGTTACAGTGGATTTGACACCGGCTTTGGATTATGTAGTAGACAGTATTACTCTTTCTGAGGGACAGGTAGAGGAAGAGGATATAAGGTATGGAGAAGGAGATAAGGTTTCCTTCAAGATTAAAGATATCCAGAAAAATGTTAAGATTACCGTTCAATTTAAGACCCGTCCCTCAATCACTTATGTAGAATCAGGAGTAAGCTTTAATGTAGAATCAGGAGTAAGAAAAAGTAATGGACTGTATGTATTTAAAGAAGGAACACAAGTTGTCTTTCAAGCTGTTGATGGAACAGCCACAGATGGGACAATAACCTTCAGCAATCAAGGTCTGAAGGTAAAGGAAGTAGAAAAAGACGAAGTAGGCGGAAAAGACACAACAGAGGTATTACTAAGCGATACAGATACGCAGATAGAAAGTATTTTGGTATTTGGAACAAAGCCTGGCGATAAAATAGCGACTTGGTATAAGGTAGATCTTCCTGATGAGAAAATTAGAATTGCTTTTGATACTCAGGTACCTACTGTAACATTAGCCTTACCTCCCAAGGAAAGTGGGCAGACTGTTTATACAGAAGATGTAGAGGTAACAATAAATGCATCTGATGTAGCCGACAATGATGGGGATTATTCTGGTATAGAAAGAATTGTTTATAAAATTTTAAAAGATGGCACAGAAATGGAAAATGGAGAAATTCTTGCAGATGCTTTTACCTCGATAATATCAGAAGCTAATCAGGAAACAGTAGAAGCTAAGCTTTCTATACCTGCTGCTACCTATCAAAGTGGAAATATTGAAGTTCGTGTGACTGTAGTAGATAAGGCAGGAAAGGAATCGGAAGAAAAGAAAGAGTCACTGCAGATTCATACAAGGCCTTTGGCAGTGGAGATTAGTGTGGAGGATCGGAGGGAAGACGAGGCAATAGAAAATAACTATCAATCTCGTACGCTAACTATCACTACTACGGATAGCTCATATACATTAGATGAAAAAAAACTTTTTGAGAGCATTAAAATTGAACCGGCCAGTCTTCAATCAGAGCTGCTGGATAATCTTGAGTGGCAAGAAGTGATGAATGAAGAGGGCGGTATAGGAGGTTATAAAACAACAATAAATTTTACTAAGGATGCAACCTATACTTTAACGTTTGGTTCTTATACCAATAAAGCGAATCAAACAGCAGATATTACTCTGCCTGAGAATGTCGTATTAGATGAGTTTATCATTGATAATAAACAGCCCGAGTTGGAATTTACTTTACCTTCTTTTGATCATCCGAATCAGGATGTTTATAATGACGATGTACATATAAAGGTGAAGATGAAGGATGAAGGAGAACCTGGTATTGGAGGATATACCGGGATAAAGAAGCTTGTCTATGAAATTATTACTTTAAATGCAGATGGGCAGGAAACCAGAAAAGAAGAGATTGTGGATGCTTTTATTAATGTTTCTGAGGATAAGGAAACGGGAACAGCAAACGCAGAGTATACAATTGTTGTAGATGCAGAAACGAATATTAGTGAGTCTGTTCGAGTGATTGTAACGATTACAGACAAAGCTGGAAATAGTTCAAGACAGGAAATAACTCCTCTGAAAATCAATCCAACTCCGTTAAAAGTAGGGATTCGTGTGGATGGTAAGCAGAAGAATTATGTATTAAAGGAGAATGAGAATGAAAATGCATATTATTATCAATCTCGTACAGTAGAAATTACGACTAATGATACATCTTATACCTTTAATGAAGAAGCTTTTTTGGAAGCGATTCAGTTTGAAGATGAGAGCTTGAAGACGGCTATTTTGGGTCAGAACGGAGAGAAGATTCAATGGGATAAACAGGATGGTGCATATAAGGCAACCTTGATATTTCCTGAAAAGATGCCAGTTATCAATGGTCTTTTAGTAACTATACAAATAAGGCAGCCAGAACAATAATACAAGAAGAGGTAAAAACAGAGGGAAATCATCCCTATGAGTTTATCATTGATAATACTCCACCTGAGTTTTCTTTAGAACAGACTCTCTTGGAAGAAGGACAAACAGTCTATAATGGTGATGTAGATGTAAGGGTAACAGGGATGGAGGATAGTGGTAGTGGTATCCAGAAGGTACTTTACAAAATCCTTAAAGACAGTGAAGGAGTGGATCAGGGAGAAATAATAGGAGAGGATAAATACGACTATGAAAATGGTGTAACAGATTTTGAAAACTCAACATTTACAATTAAGATACCGGCAGAGGGGAATAACAGTTCTTCAATCAGAGTACAAGTAAGGGTTGTTGACAATGCCGGAAATATGCAGGAACGAAAGATTGCTCATCTAGCAATTAATAATCAAATTCCTAAAGTAAAACTTAGCATTGTCAGTAAGGAACATGAAGAAGCAAAGAAAACCTATTATAATCAGGATTGTATAATAAAGATTGAAGTGGATGATGCAGACTATACCTTGAATAGAAAGGCTTTTGAACAAGCTATTCAAATCGAAAAGGATGGGAATAAAATTGAATTGTCAGAAATGGCTAATTATGGTGAATGGAAATGGGTAGAGAGAGATAAATCTGAATCGGGTCTTCCTTATATACAGTTAAGCTTTAGAGAGAATGCCCAGTATAGGTTATCTCTTGGACAGTACAAGAATCTTGCGAATCAAGTCGCCGTTGTAGAGGGAATGAACAATTATGAGTTTACTGTGGACAAGACAAAGCCCAATGGAAAACTAGTGGAAGCAGATAGTGGAGATATATCGATGCAACCTGCAGATTCATTAGCAGATTTACTGGCCATTGCGCTGATAAAAAGGCAGCCGGTAATTTATGTGGAGTCACCAGATGGTGATGTTGCTAAGATTCTATACTATAAACAGAAGTATATAGAAAATACCAGACCACTTTCGGAAAATGACCTGGAGAAGTTGTATGTAAAAGGAGAGTTTGAAAAGCCTGAAGACAATTTCATTAGTATTAACAGTAATGAAGAATTTGTTGTTTATGTACGTATTACAGATAATGCCGGCAATACCACTTATCTGAATTCAAATGGCATCATCGTAGATATACTAGGAGGAAAAGTAACTATAACAGAGTCAGGTGTAAATGGCTCTTCTAAATCGGAAGCGGGTTATTATAACGGAGACGTGAAGATTACCATTACTGTCAATGATGAGGGGATGAATGATATATTTTCTGGTATCAGAAAAGTTACAGCCTTTGTGTATTGTGATGGTGTGTTGAAACATCCGGTAACCAAAGAAGCAACGGGTATAGAACTATTTGCCTTTGACAAAGATAAGAATAATGATGGAAAACTGGAGGGAACCGTTAAAAAGGAAGACTTGATAACCTCGAAGATATTTACAGCGTTTAAGTTGGATGGAATCACACACGAGTTCATCTTAAAGGGAGAAGATTACAATAGTGATAATGTTAGAGTGGAGGTTTGTGTTAAGGATAATGCAGGTAATCCATTTGATGATGGAGATGGGATATGGGCAGAACGCGACAAACTGGAATTAAAGATTAATACCACAAAGCCAACAGTAACGGTAGACTTTGGCAACGATATAACCCCTGAGATTAGAGTGGAAGAGGATATAGATGGAAAGCAAAGGGGATATTTTCAGTCAGAAAAGGCATCAGAGGCGGCTAAAGAGAAGAAAGCTACCAGAGTGGCTAAAATCACCATCACTGATCGGGCAAGTACCTTTGATAAGGACAATGCAACTAAAGAAATTAAAAAGCAAATTTCTGCAATGATTTATGATAATGATGAGCTAAAAACTAATGTTGAGTTAAAGAAACTCAATATTGATTGGGATAGTGAGGGAGACATACATACCGCCTATGTCTATTTTGTTGATGATGGTAACTATAACTGTACATGGGACGCCTTGGGATATACAAATAAGGCAGATAATAAACCAGGAAGTATTGTGGTAAATGGTAACGAACCAAGAGATGTGCAGGTTGCCTATACATTTACGATAGACAATACTCTCCCAACAGGTTTATTGAAAATCAATGACACAACAGAGATTGGAAGATGGACAAAGGCAGAGGAGGAAACAGATACAGAGCAGGATAAAATCAACTTCTTCTTTAGGAACAAGGAAATTAAAGTAACCATTGGAGGGGATGATGCAGTAAGTCCATATGAACTTTATTATTATCAAGAGAAAGCAGAGTTATCAACACCTCTGTCAATCACAGAACTGAATAAAAAGTTTAATGCTTCAGCTTTTACAAAATATGAACATAAATTGTTAAAACCGGATATTGATACCTCGTTCAATGGAACAGCTTTTTCTGTAGGTTCGTTATTTGAGGGCGTTGGCTATTTAAGAGTAGAGGATTATGCAGGTAACTATATCTATATTAGTTCTGAAGGCTATGTGGTGGAAGATACAGCTCCTGTGCTGACACTTCAACCCAGTACTCCGGATGTATTAGTTGATGGAAAAAATATAAATCCAGATCCAAATAATCCAAAGAAGTTTGGCTATTATAACGGAGATAAGAAATTAATAGAGGTGAAGGTGAATGTAGCCGATTTGATCAATCAGGTAGATGCATATTCTGGAATCAAAAGTGTTAGCTATACCATTAAAAAGGATAATGATACAAAAATCACAGATGAAGGAATCCTGTTTCCTTTAGAAGGAAACTTGCCTGACCGAATGGCTTATGACCAACGAAAGGAGGTATTCGATGCTATTATTACTATCGATGATATAGGCGAGAATGGCAGACATAACAGCAGTGATTTGAAGGTGGAAGTAACAGCTGTAGATAATGCAGGAAATACAGTTACAGACTATGTAGTGTTGGATATTGATACTTCCAGACCAACTATCTTGGTATCTTATGACAATAATAATGATAATGGAACAGGTAGTTATTTTGATAAACCTCGACAAGCTATTGTAAAAGTTACAGAAAGAAAAGGAAGCTTCAATGCTCAAGAAGCAACTGCAGGTATTACCATCAAAGCAGTAGATGCAAATGGAAATGACATAAAGAATCCTGATGGCACTATATGGGATACAAAGACTCTTATTGGTCCTTGGCAAGAGGAGGAGGGAACAGATAAAACAGGAGAAGCAGATCGTTATACACAATATACGACGATAAACTTTATAGAAGATGCAACTTATACCTTGCATATTGAATATACTGATAATTCAGGAAATATCAATCAGGGGTTTAGTTATGCTCCGGGTACAATACATCCAGAAAAATTTACTATTGATAAAACTAATCCTACTGGTACTCTGACGGCTACTGGTATGAATGAAAAAAGTAAGAATTCCTCTTGGAATCAAATGGTAGACTCACTTACCTTCGACCGTTGGTCAATAAATGGAATTACGGTAAATGGTACATTTGAGGATATAACTTCATCTATTCAACAAGTAGACTATTATAAAGTAGCAAACAATAAAGTGCTGACTAAAGAAGAATTGGAATGGGAGTTAGGCGATACATCAGTCGTTCATACACAGGTACAGCAGATTCCCCTATGGCAGCCACTTATTTTACAAGAAACAAATATAAGATCTACACGCACAGGTTCTATAGGAGCGATTACTCCTGATGAGCAGTTTACTGTCTATATGCGACTGAAAGATAAAGCTGGAAATACAAGCTATATCAGTACTGATGGTATGATTGTGGATGCTACTGCTCCAGTGGTTATTAACCTGATACCAGAAGGAGAAAGTCATGCAGGTATGGAAGGAGATCTTTATAGTGGTGATGTAAACGTGGCAGTTATTGTAGAAGACCCAATTACACAAGGAGATACCTATTCGGGAATTGACTCAATAGAATATACGATATCCAGCTTGGGTACAGTAACCGACAGTAACAGAATTGAGTTTAATCAAGACAATAGAACAAAAGGAGATTTACAGCAAAAATATGAAGGTAGCATTCTGGTAGACAGTGAACAAAACAACAGTAATGAAGTTCTGGTAGAAGTCGTAGTAACAGACAATGCCGGAAATCAGACCAAAGAGCAGCTAGAGCTACAGATTGACGTTACACCACCAGAAATTATGATTAGCTATGATAACAATGCTCCAGATAGTGACAGCTACTATAAGGAAACCCGTGTAGCAACCATATCTGTATCAGAGAGAAACTTTGATCCAGAGCTGGTACTGGTAGATATTACCAATACAGACGGTCCCATTCCTGTGTTAAGTAACTGGACTGAGTCCGGAGGTGGAGGAAATGGCGATGATACCGTTCATTCTGCTACAATTAGCTACGAGGAGGATGGTGATTACACCTTTGAAGTAGAGTGTACAGATATGGCAGATAATCAGGCAGAGGAAATCACCTTTGAACCGGGTACGGTAAACGAGAAGGAATTTACCATTGACCAGACCCTGCCTGAGATTAGCGTAAGCTATGACAACAATGATGTATATAATGAAAAATATTTTAAGGAAGGCAGAGTGGCGACCGTAACTATCAGGGAACATAACTTTGTCAGAGACAGAGTAGAGTTTACCCAGACGGCTAACCGTGGTGCCAGCATTCCTGGCGTTTCCTGGAGCAGTAACGGAGACACACATACAGCTACCATTCCCTATAACTCAGATGGTGATTATACTTTTGAGGTAACTATGCAGGATATGGCTGGTAATGAAAGTGAAGAAGCTGACTACGGTGGTTCAGCAGCAGGAAAGGACTTTATCGTAGATACAGAAATCTCTGAATTAGAAATTACTGGTGTGGAAAATGGTAAGGCTTATAAGGATGAGGTGGTACCGGCAGTAAGGTTTTCCGATGCTAACTTTGGAGACTATGAAATTAAATTAACCAGAACAAGAAGGGATGAAATTGATAAGGATGTTACTGAACAGTTTATCCAGGGAATGACCATTACAGGTAGTGGTGGATATGGAACCTTTGATACCTTTGCGGAGATTCCGGAAAATGATGGTATTTACACACTTTATGCAAAGATGGTTGACCTGGCAGGGAATGAACTGGAAGAAACCGTAACCTTTATCATAAATCGCTTTGGTTCCCTCTATGTGTACAGTGACTATCTGATTTCACTGATTCAAAATGGAGGTGCCTATGTACAGGAGGTAGAGGAGGATCTGGTGATTACAGAGTACAATGCTGACCGTTTGGTAGCAGGCTCTTTACAGATTGAAATTACTCGGGATGGCAGACCTTTGGAAGAAGTAGTTTATACCTCTTCAGTGGTTTATGAATCGGAGTCGGGTAATGATGAGTTTGTAGCTCCCAATGGATGGTCTCAGTACAGATATGAGATTGCCAAAGAAAATTTTGCAGCAGATGGCGTCTATAAGATGGAAGTATCTTCTAAGGATGCTTCTGGTAATAATCCGGAAAATACTAACTATGAAGATAAGGGTATCCTGTTCCGAGTAGACAGTACTGCTCCGGAGCTGACCAGTGTGGTAGGTTTGGAAGAGACAATTGTTAATGCTAATAAATTGGATGTATCTTATGAAATCTATGATACGATAGGCTTGAAGTCTATGAAGGTCTATGTGGATGGCAAGCTGTATGGAGAAGAAATTACACAATTTGAAGACCTTAGTAACTATGCAGGTATGTTCACTTTAAATGAAAGTAGAGCAGAGCAGAGTGTACGTCTGGTGATTGAAGATTTGGCAGGAAATATTACTGATACAGATGCAGCAGACTTTACCAGTGTCTATGCTTTCCAGAAGAAGGTAACAATTTCTACTAATGCTTTGATTCGACTGTTAGCAGATAGAAATATGCTGACAGGAGTGATAATAGCAGGTGTGGCAGCGGTGATTGGATTCTGGTTCATCATGTTTTGGAAAAGAAGAAAAAAGGATGAAGAAGAAGTAGGAAATGCCAAATAGTTACAGAATATCAGTTCAGTGGATAGCCGAAATGGATATATTCTATTTCGGCTATCAGGAACTATTTATTAGAAATAGAAGCTTATATCATGTATCTAAGTTTCTATTTGTGGTAAATAGAAGCTGGATATAGAAGCAGAATACTAAACAGAGGAGATAATCGAGTGGCACAGATAAAAGGTGGGGCTGTAGTAATGCAGTCAGAAGCAAACGAAAATGGAATACAGGTATTTGTAAGAGATTTACCGAAAGGAAGCAAAATTCATGCTCAAATTGGTACAATACCTGCTACAAATATAGATATTGTGGATGAAATAGAAATACATACCCTAATCCTAATAGATAATTCTCTTTCTATTACAGAAAAGAATCGAGAAAAAATTACACTGGTATTAAGGCAATTTTTTGAACAGAAATCAGAACAGGAAAAAGTAAGTTTGGCTGTTTTTGGTGAGGAGATTAGTTATTTAACCAAGCAGGAAAGTGATAGTGATAAGCTGAGCAAAGCTTTAGAACGGATAGAGTATAAAAATCAAGAGTCCTTTCTGACAGACATATTATATGAAGAATTACAATCTTTAGATTTAGATGATGGATATGTCAGACTGATTATTGCTACAGATGGCGTAGATAACCGGACGATAGGCTATACCAGAACAGAATTACAGGATGCACTAAAGCAATATGAATATCCGGTCTATTCGTTGGGAGCTATCTATAAGGAAAACTATGAAGAATTGGAAAATTTGTTTGCCCTTTCCAGGATGACGGAAGGAAAATACTTTCTTTTGGATGACTATGAGGAATATGGAGAAATTGTTACCGGATTAAATGATTCCATTACTGGAGTACAGATACACATACCGTCAGAATATCAAGATGGAAGTGAAAAGAATCTTCTGCTGTCGATTGAAACAGAGCCAGCAAACGTAGAATTGAAAAAACAAGTAACTATGCCATTTAGTATCCAGGGAGAAGATGATATAAAAGAGCAGGAAGAATTACAAGAAGAACGGGATGAAGAGGAAGTAAGAGAAGTATCCAGTGAAGTATCAGCAGCTATATCAGAGGAAGAAGAGGAACCGGTGGCTGTCACCGAGATAACTCCTACCACTGGTGGACTGCCCATTCCTATAGGGGTATTAATTGGAGGCGGTATTGGGCTGTTAGCTGTCATTGTTGCAGTGACTACAATCATCATATTAAGAACAAAAAAAGAGAAACAGAAGAAAGAGAATCAAAACCAGAGTACATATACGCCGCCACCACTCTATGAGCAGAATGAGAAAACATGGATGATAGAAAGTAACCAGAGAAAAGACTTGGCAAATGATAATCAAAGAACTCTGGTACTTCAAAATGGATTTGATGAAGAAAGAACGATGTGTCTGGATGAGGATGGGGAAGGAACAGTATGCCTATCCTCAGCTCCCTATACTATTCTGTTAAGAGACAGAAACGATTCCTTTAAGGAATTTCGCCATGGACTTCAGGATTCTTTAATTTTAGGAAGGCTGGCCAGAAAAGGAGCAGATATTGTATTGGACTATGAGCCAACCGTTTCAGGTAGGCATTGTAAGATTAGTGTGGAAAATGGGCAATTTTTTGTAGAGGATTTAAATTCTTCCAACAAAACCTATGTGGATGGAATGATAGTGGAAGATAGGAGAAGTTTCATATCCGGCAGTATATTAAAGATGGGTAAGCTGGAAATGATTGTTGAGATACTGTAACGATAGGAAGGGTTATCATGTCGATATTGAAAGAGAAAGGGATTATAAAAGAGATAGAGTCTGGAAATAATTTTGAATATGTTTTGGAGGATGGGACACAGTTTCTGGAGGCAGAGTATAAAATACTCCAAGGTCAGATGAACAATAACTTTCTTCCTTGTATGAAGATATTAAGAAACGGAAAAACAGACTTATATTATCTTGTGGATAACTATAGATCGATATCCTCTATGTGTAAGGAAGTTACTCAAGAAAGTCTCATGATAATATTGCAGAATATTTTTAATAGTGTAATTGAAGTAAAGCAGAATGATTTCCTTACCTGCCAGAATATTGATTTATCCTGGAAAAAAATCTTTGTCCATCCGGATACTTTAAAGGTGAAGCTGGTATATTTGCCTCTTAGTATAAAACTGTTTAACAGTATTGAGGAATTTGAACTGGAGCTTCGTTTGGCTGTAGTAGGATTGTTGAATCGATTGATTCCTGTACCAGAAGAAAAACTACAATGTTTGACGAAATATTTGAATAATCGTTCTATCTTATTGGAAGAAATTGTTCAGAGATTAGAAGATAACAATATAACTGTTCTATCTGATTCTTGTGGACAGGCAGAGCAAAAAAAGGAAAAGGATGAAGAGAGGAATGAGATTAAGCTGGTTTCTCTCAATCAAGCTGAGTCGTTTGAAATTGTGATAGATAAAGACAATGTTCTGATTGGAAAAAGAAAAGATCTGGTGGATGTAGTAATTCCTTTTAGTCATATGATTAGCAGGAAGCATTGTAGAATATGGAAGAAAGATGGAAGATTCTATATTGAGGATGAAAGTAGTGCCAATGGTACCTATATCA
>JAFXJR010000113.1 GCA_017532145.1 Lachnospiraceae bacterium
CTCTGTTACCTCTCTGTCTCCGCTAATCTCTATCATTCCACTTTCCCTTCCATTGTCTGTCTGATTACTATTTCCTATTCTTTCTAATTTTCCGTCCCTAAGTACCATTCTTATCGCTTTCAACTGCAATCCCTGCTCCTTCAACATTTTAATTTCGCGAAACCTCTCCACATCCTCTCCCGTATAATACCTGTGTCCCAGCTCATTTCTCTTAATTGGTATTTCCAGTTCTTCCTCCCAATAACGCAGAACATGAGATTCTACCTCTACCAGCTTCGCTGCATCTGAAATCAAATAATGGGTTTGCTCCATCCTCTTTTCTCCCTTCTACTGATTTTTTATATGTAACTGTTCAGCAGGTCTGCACACTTACTCTCCTGACCATACCAAAATGTAGCGGCACTGAACAGTTACTTTTATATAATAAAAGAGGACAGCCTTATGACTTGTCCTCTTTTGTATCACCCTCTATGGATGTAGAGTATTCGATTTTTTCATATTGGCAAATTTAGTATACTCAGGAAGCCATACCAGCTCTATAGTGCCTATGGGACCATTTCTCTGCTTTGCCACGATTATCTCTGCAATTCCCTTCTTTTCTGTATCTTTATGATAATAGTCATCCCTATAAATAAACATGACTACGTCTGCATCCTGCTCAATGGCTCCTGATTCTCTTAAATCCGACAGCATAGGACGGTGATCCGGCCTTTGCTCCACTGCACGGCTTAGCTGGGAAAGTGCCAATACAGGTACACCAAGCTCTCTCGCCAACGATTTTAACGAGCGGGAAATATCAGAAATCTCCTGCTGTCTGGAATCACCCTTTCCACTACCTGACATCAACTGCAGATAGTCTATAATAATCATTTTCAGGTTGTATTCCAGCTTATATTTTCTGCATTTAGAACGCATCTCTGAAATACTGATACCCGGTGTATCGTCGATAATCAGATTAGACTTACCAATAATTCCGGCAGTCTCTATCAATCTTTCCCAATCATTATCCGAAAGATTGCCTGTTCTCAGCTTTTGGGCATCCACCTTAGATTCCAGGGAAAACAGACGGTTTACCAGCTGTTCCTTAGACATTTCCAGACTAAATATGGCTACTGTTTCATTTAGCTTAAATGCTACATGCTGTGCAATATTTAAGACGAAAGCCGTCTTTCCCATAGATGGTCTGGCTGCAATCAGTACCAAATCAGAAGGCTGCATCCCTGCGGTTCGGTAGTCCAGATCGATAAATCCAGTAGCTATTCCTGTAACGTTTCCTTTATTTCTGGATGCCTTTTCAATCTGATCCATGGCATTCATGACAATCTGGCGAATAGAGACAAACTCTTTTGTATTTCTTTTTTGTACCAACTGGAATACCTTTTTTTCTGTTTCCTCCAGTATCGTTTCCAGACTTTCCTTTCCTGCATAACAGATATTGGCAATCTCCTCATTCAGCTTAATCAGTCGTCTAAGCAATGATTTTTCTGCCACAATATTAGCATAATACTTTATGTTAGCAGAAGTAGGTACTGATGTTACCAGGTCTCTGATATATTCCATACTGGCAGTTTCAGGAGATACATCCTTTTCCTTCAGCTTATCCTGCAGAGTCACCAAATCTACCGGTTTTCCCTCATCATTTAGCACTATCATCGCTTCAAAAAGCGCCTGACACTGCTTACTGTAAAAATCTTCTCCTGTCACGATTTCAGAGGCTACCAGAATGGCATCCTTATCCATAATCATGGCTCCGATTACCGATTGCTCTGCCTCTATACTATGGGGTAATATTCGTTTTAGTATGGCTTCTCCTATCTCTGCCATGATACTTCTCCTGCTTTACTGTGCTTCCTTTACCTTCACCTTTAACGTGGCTGTTACCTTGGGATGCAGCTTCACCGCTACCTCATATACCCCCAGACTTTTCAAGGCTTCCGGTAGCTGAATCTTCTTTTTGTCAATTTCCATTCCACACTGTTCCTTGGCTGCTGCTGCAATCTCCTTAGATGATACGGAACCAAAGGTCTTTCCTCCCTCTCCCGCTTTGATAAAAACTATCACCTCTTTAGTTTCCATTTCAGCAGCAAAAGCCTGAGCTGCCTCCAGCTGCTCCTTGGCAATCTTTTCTTCATTAGCCTTTTGCAGCTTTAAATCATTCATATTTTTATTGTTTGCCTCTACTCCCAGCTTCTTCGGCAGGATAAAGTTTTTGGCATAACCGTCACTTACCTCCACAATCTGTCCTTTTTTTCCTAAGCTTTTTACGTCTTCTAATAAAATAATCTTCATTTTTAACCTCCTATATTGCTCCTTCTTCAAGCATCTCATCCAGTGTACGCTTCATAATACTGATTCCCTCCACAAAGGAAGTATCCTCCATCTGGCAGCCTGCTGTATTGATATGTCCACCACCGCCCAGCCTTTCCATAATAATCTGTACATTTACTTCATCGATGGAACGGGCGCTGACATAGAGCATCCCCTGATATTCCGTTAGCACAAAGCTGGCCTTAATTCCTTTAATATTCAGCAGTTCATTGGCCGCCTGAGCTCCTACTACCGTAGGACTCTTAATCTCATCATTGCTGCAGACGGAAATCGCATAGGCATTTCTATAAATCTCAGCCTGACTTACTGCGTCAGCCTTCGCCTTATATTCCATCGCATCCTCCCGAAAGAGCTTGCGTACACGCATAACATCTGCACCATTTCTTCTAAGGAAGGCTGCCGCTTCAAAGGTTCTGACACCGGTTTTTGTCATAAAATTATCGGTATCTATCATAATTCCTGAATACATACAGTCGGCTTCCATGCTTTTGATTTTAATGTTTTCTCCAATATATTGCAGGATTTCAGATACCATTTCACAAGTGGAGGAAGCATAGCCCTCCACATAAGACAGGGTTGCATTTTCGATTACCTCCGTTCCCTGTCTGTGATGATCAAATACCACAATGGATTTACACAGGCGTAGCAGCTCAGGACAATCCGTAATACTGGGCTTATTCACATCCACCACTACCAGCACTGCATTGTTTCCCACCATTTCTACTGCCTGCTGACTATTGATAATAAAGTCATCATCATACTCACTGCTGTTACGGAACATATCAATAAAGGGACGCAGGGAAGCCATACAGTCACTCAGTACTATATGTACCTTTTTTCCCAGACTGACTGCTATCCTGGCGATACCCACTGCTGCACCAAAGCTATCTATATCTGCATTTCTATGTCCCATAACGATAACCTTGTCCTTGCCGGAAATAATTTCTTTCAAAGCCTGTGCCTTGACTCGTGCCTTGACTCTGGTATTTTTCTCTACCTGCTGACTCTTACCACCATAGTAAATGGTATCATGGGGAGTCTTTAGTACTGCCTGGTCTCCCCCTCTTCCCAGTGCCAAATCAATGGCATTTCGGGCAAATTCATAGTTCTGTGTATAGCTTAAACCATCCAGCCCGACTCCAATACTAAGCGTTACTGCCATTTCATTGCCAATATTGACCGTCTTTACTTCTTCCAATAAATCAAAACGATTTTCCTGTAGATGGGCAATCGTTTTCTTCCGCATAATAATCAGGTATTTATCCTTCTCCATCTTCTTGCAGATGCCATCCAGACTTGCAATATACTTATTAACCTTTCTGTCAATCAAGGCAATCAACAGAGAACGCCTGACCTCCTCCACACTTTCCAAAGCCTCATCATAGTTATCAAGATAGATTAAGCCTACTGCCAAGCTCTGGTCATCCACCTCCTGCAGAGCAATTTTAAGGGCTGTTTCATCATAGAGATAGAGGGCAATCAGATAGTCCTCATAGTCCTCATCCTCTACAATCTCACTGTCCACCACCAGCTCTTCCAAGGATATTCTTTTCATCCTGGCCACATAGTCCTTGTCCCCAAAGCCTATATTCAGCTCTACCTCCTCAACCTCTATGGGCAGCTTCTCCCGTGTAATACTGGGCATCAGGGAGGTAATCGATTTATGACGCCCTTTGTCCTTATGTATACAGTGTTCAAATGCTGTATTTGACCATATAATCCGTCCTGTTTCATCCAGCAGTGCATGAGGAATATCTAAATCCTTCAACAGCTTCTTCTGAATCTGTCCATACTGTGTAGCAAAGCTAATCAACTCATTAATAATAATGGGCTTACTGTGAAAAAACGCCAGTATGGTAATCAAAAAATAAAAAAGAAGAAAACAGGCAAGGATAAATCCGGCACTGAAATCCATAATAAAAATGGCAATATCAATTAAAAGCAGTAATATCCCTAAATAAAGGGATGTATATAGGTAAGTTCTGAACTTACCTCTTAGCTTGACGCGGTTCTTCATATATCACCTTTTCTAGTTTTCCTATCATCATTCCATTCATCATTATAAAGATACGCTTCTATAGTATACCATTTTTTTTCATGAAGTTCCACAATATTATTTTGTCTGTTTCTGTTTTTTATCAAAGAACGGTGTACGCATTTTCTGCATACACCGTTCCCATCATACAATTTGATTTATTTGTACTCTTTCATAAACATGGTCAGCATCTTCGCACATTCTGCACGAGTTGCATCTCCCTTCGGATCCAGACGATAGGTCTTACCATCATCATTGGGCTTACCACTAATCATTCCTGTATCTACTGCCCACTTCATATAGCCTACTGCCCAGTTACTTACCGCTTTTACATCGGTAAAAGCATCCAGATCAGCTGCTCCGCTGGTGTTATACTTCATCACCTTTGCATACTCACAAAGCATCTTTGCAATCTGCTCTCTGGTAATATTTACTTCTACACCATAGCTTCCATCACTGAAGCCTTGTACAATACCCTTACTATTTGCCCAGATAATCGCATCACTATAATACTTTCCAGCCTTTACATCTGTGAATTTATCCTGGAATGTAACCTTGGGATTATTCGCCATACGGTAAAGTACTGTTGCAAACATTGCACGATTCAGCTTTGCATCCGGCTTAAACAGTGTGGTACCGGAGATACCATTCATAATATCGTTTTCATACACATATTTTACGTTATCATACTTCCAGCCGGAATTTACCTTAATATCGGTAAAAGGCCATGGCTTAGGAGTAGGCTGAGAATCAGGTGTTATCACTGCCTTATTGGAATCTGCCTGCTTTTTCGCTGCCTCCAGTGCTGTCTTGGCTGCTTCCAGCTCTGCTACGGTGGCATCTGCCTTACCATAAGCTGTCTTGGCTGCATTTAACTTATCTGTTAAATTCTTAAAGGCTGCTGCCTGATAGTCTGCTTCTTGATAAGCAGAAACAGTGTCCATTAATGTCTTTAAGGCTTTGCGGGCTGCTTCCAGCTCTGCATTTACCTTATTTGCATCC
>JAFXJR010000013.1 GCA_017532145.1 Lachnospiraceae bacterium
AGGCTACGGAAATGATTGTAGCAGACTTTCAGGAAATTGTGGATGATACTGCACAGATTGCAGGGATTGCCTATAGTCTGTCAGCCATTACCGACGACTTTAGATATTCGACTCAATATATGATAGAAGGAAAGGAACAGAAGATATGCCAGCCTCTCCATCTTCGGGTAGGCTATATGCCTAATTATGGCAGTCTGTGTTCTATTGTGGCAGCCATGAAGCTGGGCTATTTGGAGCAGGAAGGAATTACGGTAGAGCTGATAGAGTTCGAAAATGGGGGATTAATTATTGATGCACTGAGGGAAGGCAGGCTGGAGGTAGGTTATATAGGACATGGAGCTCACAAAAGATGTATGGGAGGGGAGGCAGTCATCTTTCTGCTTTCCCATATCTCCAATGCAGAGGCTGTGATTGGCAATCGTAAACAGGGAATAAAGAGTCTGAAGGCACTGAAGGGAAGGCGTGTAGGTACAGTAGAAGGTACTACCAGTGATACTATACTAAATTTTGCTTTAAACAGTGTGGGCTATACCAGAGGGGATTGTGAAATTATCAGTAAAAAGCCGGAACAACTGGTAAAAGACATGGTAGAGAACCGACTGGATGCCTGTGCTATTTGGTCTCCCTGGACGTTGGAAGTACAGAAAAAACTGGGTTCTGATGGAATCTTACTGGCAAACAATATGAATTTTGCCAGTCGGCTGGCCTCTCTGTCTTCCTGGATTACGACTCCGGACTATGCCAGAAGCCATCAGGAGGTATTGCTTCGATTAACCAGAGCCTTATATCGGGGGATGAACTATCGGGTGATAGAGGCAAATGTAAGGCAGGTGGCTGCCTGGGTATCAGAGATTACCCAAATCGATGAACAGAGTGCCTATGAGCAGCGTGGAGATGCAGAATGGGCAACCTCCGGGTATGTAAGCATAGGTGCAAAAAAAGGAAAGCTAAAACAGTTGTATGAGGCACAGCAGAAGCAGTTCTTAAAGGACGGGGATATTACGGTTTCTGTGCCAGTAGAGAATTATGTATTATTCCAAAATATGATAGAAGCAGCAAAATAGATGGAGGAAAGGATTTCATGTATTTTATATTTCTTGCAGTTTGTTTTCTGGCATCGGTGATTGGAGCAATCTGCGGTATTGGGGGCGGAGTGATTATTAAACCGGTGTTGGATGCCCTGGGTGTGATGGATGTAGCTGCTATCAGCTTTTTATCCGGCTGTGCTGTACTGGCCATGACTACTTATTCGGTAGTAAAAGGCAGATTGGCAGGGGATTCCAAAGTAGAAATGAAGACAGCGATTCCCATAGCGGCAGGTGCTGTATTGGGTGGGGTATTGGGAAAATGGATGTTTTCCTTCCTTTCCTCTTTTAGTTCGGATAAAAACCGGATAGGAGCGATTCAGGCAGCCTGTCTGATTGTGATTACAGTAGGCACATTGGTATATACTTTGTATAAGAACCGCATCAAGACGTATCATGTGAGGACAGCCCTGGTCTCCGGAATGATTGGAATATTTCTGGGACTGCTGTCCTCTTTCCTGGGAATAGGAGGAGGACCGATTAATCTGGTCGTACTGTTTTTTTTCTTTTCCATGACGACCAAGACGGCAGCAGAGTACTCTCTGTATATTATTTTCTTTTCTCAGATTGCCAGTCTGCTTACGTCTCTGATCACCAGAACAGTGCCGGATTTCCAGCCGGTTATTCTGATACTGATGGCAGCAGGAGGAATTTTAGGCGGAATCTGCGGCAGAAGCATCAATCGTAAAATTAAGGAAAAGACAGTAGATAGACTTTTTATTGGACTAATGGCAGTGATTATTTGTATTAATCTTTATAATTTTTTCCGGTTCATAGCATGATATGATGCTAGGGTCAAAAGGTCATCTGTTTTCTTGCTTGCATGAAAATAGATGACTTTGGGACCCACAAAACATGAGAAAGTAGCCATTTTTCGTAGAAAAATGTGCGGATTTCGAATCTTTTAGGATTTCGTGAGCGTG
>JAFXJR010000114.1 GCA_017532145.1 Lachnospiraceae bacterium
ACCTCTCTCAAAAATCATAGCACCATTTTTTATTAATTTCTCATACTGTATACAATATTCTTCTTGATTTTCAAAGAGTATATCTTCTTTTTCTATTCCACTAATCTTATATGCCCACTCATATATATCTCCATCAATTTCTATACCCATATTTACAAAATACGGTCTCATAATAATATCTTTGCGTACCGCTAAATTTAATGAATATTCAACTGCATTTAAAATCTGTGTTTTTCCTACACCAGATAATCCTACAAGCAATGTAATATCTTCGAAAAAATCAACTCTCTCGACTTTTAATCCTGTTTCTATATTCTCAAACTCAATCCATTTTACTCTCACATAATCAACCTCACATTCCATAGTCAATATCCTCCCATGTATATATATGGTTAATTCAAAGACATATGACTATTATTCATCACCTAAGCATCTTTATTATCTCATGCGAACACACAAAAAACAACTATTATCTTTACAATTTATCATTCAAGAACGAGCTATACTTTAACCGATGATTATTCGCAATATAATAAGCAAAATGTAAAAGAAACCAAAATTCAACTCACATTAAATAACAAATGGCGGGGAATCTCCCCGCCAAAATCCACTCCTATAAAAGTCCTTCCAGCTTGCTCTCCAGCTCCTCGCTGTCCATAAGACCCACTGTAGTATCAATAATATTACCATCCTTAAAAATTATAAAAGTAGGAATAGACATTACCTGATATCTTTGTGCCAGCTCCATCTCATCGTCTATATTGCACTTTCCCACCTTTACCTTTCCCTCATATTTTTTGGCCATACTTTCCACGATAGGTGCCATACTCTGACAGGGACCACACCAGTTTGCATAAAAATCTACCAGAACAGGAATGTCTGACTGCAATACCTCTGCCTCAAAATTTGCGGTTGTAAACTTATACTCCATAAATTTTCCTCACTTTCTATTTATCGTTTTCTCTATATACTTATTAATATCCTGCTGTCCAAAATATAACATATATTTTTTAAGATTGCTACATAAACAGAGAATCTATTCGTATTTTTTTCAGAACAATGTTACCTTCTAATTACATATTTGTAAATAGGATTTCCCATGGAAGAAAATCTTTCCTCATACTCTGTCATAATGTTTCCCCTGCACATTTCCTCATCTCCATGCAAATCATAGGTCACCTGGTCGGCTCTCCAGTTTGCCGGCTCCAATTCCTCTAGGGCAAACTCAAATAGCTCCTTATTATCCGTCTTAAATTCCAAACAGCCATCCTTCTTCAGAATTTTATCATAACGAGCCAGAAACTGCCTGGAGGGAAGCCGCCTTTTGGCATGTCTATCCTTAGGCCATGGATCCGAAAAATTCAGATAGATTCTATCTACCTCCTCCCTCCCAAAGACCTCTGTAATTGCCTCTGCATCCATCCGAATAAAATAGACATTATCTAATGGTTCCTGCTCCATCTTCTGTATCGCTCTGAGAAGCACACTGGAATACTTTTCTATTCCAATAAAATGAATTTCAGGATTGGCTTTTGCTAATTCCATCAAAAACCTTCCCTTTCCCATACCAATTTCGATATACAAAGGCTTATGACTCCCAAAAACCTCTGCCCATTTTCCCTTGTACTGCTCCGGATTATGGATAACAAACCTGCTTTCTCCGATAACCTCTCTGGAACCGGAAATATTTCTCAGCCGCATTCTTTTTCTCCTTTTCTTTTTCCTAAACTGTATAACCTCCCGGCTTGCTGACTGTCATCACAACATAAACCTGTACTCTATTAGGCTATGACTAACAGCCACCGGATTTACTGCCAAATTTGTATACTTATCTATTTTATGCTTATTTGCTTTCTGCCCGCAAGTCCTTCCAGAGCCGTTCTCCCATTCCCAACAGTAGAAATACCATGGGTGTACTCAATACCTGCTGAAAGCTTACCACATTGTGAATCGTATAGGCAAAGGCACACATCCCAAAGATATAGAGATGCCGGTTTATCCTTCCCGGTAGTTTTCCGGCAGCATAAATATACCGAAGCACAGCAGTAACAAAGATTCCTCCATAGCTAATCAGTCCTGGTACTCCATGGTTTACCAGCACAGTAAGCCATTCATTATGTGCATTGGTAAGTCTGGCTCCATCAAACTGCTTATTTACCCACTCTGCCACTACAGGTATCGTATACAGCTTCCGGGCAAAGCAGTCCGGCCCTACCCCAGTCAGCTTTTCCAGCTCCGACATATGCTTAACAATCTCTGCTCCTGCCTGCCAGGTGGCTCCCCTGGCACTTCCCCACTGATTGCTAAAGGTAAAGATAGACAGGTCTGCCATAAATCGAATCCCTCCATCTATTCTGGAGTTTAATACCAGCAGCAGCAGATAGATACCAGCTCCTATCACCAATACCAATAAGATAATCTGCCGAAACAGCTTAAATCGCCTTATACCTGCATCCCCGTTTCTGTCTGCCAGATGCAGCAGAATATAGATAATCGCAACGGGAATCAATAGCCAGCCCGTCACTCTGGTGGAGGTCATCCAATCACTCAAACTGCCGGAATAGTAATTAAAAGCCTCCGGCTGCAGCAGCTTCCACAGGCGTAGTCCCTGACAGGTCAACCCATAGAGAAACACCAGCTCCAACCATCGTTTCATTCTGGCACTCTCCCTACAGGACAGGCAAAATACAAACAGATACATCCCTGCCAGAACTAAAAAGGCACTGGCACTTCCCTGGGTAACTCCGGCTCCAATTCCTATCACGCTGCCGGCTAACCCTGCCAGCCTAATCCACATATTGTCTATACTCCAGTACAGCATAAAGCCGATAGGAAAAAGTACTGACCAATAACCACAGTACCAGTTGATATTTCCCATGGTGGACAAAAATCCATTGTTTGCTCCCTCTATTTCTATGGGATAAACTGAAAAACGATTAAGTATACCTAATGAAAAGACCACCGACGATGCAGCCAGAAAAGCAAATAAAAGATATTTCTCATATTCCCAGAATCGGGAAATCAGAAAATAGGACAGAACAAACAGCAGCTGGGACACCAATCCCATATGCCATCCATCCTCCCCCCATAATGCCCCACTTTTAAACTCTGAGCAAATATAGGAAATTCCCACACTGACTCCATAGAATAACACTAACCAATCCGTTACTGATAGATAATTCCACAGATACCCTGCACTTTCTCTTCTCTGCTCTATCAACCCTGCTGTATCTTTTTTCTGCTTCCCCAGCATCCCTCCATACTTCAGCAAACTACACAGAACCCCAAGAGGAATCAGAAGGGCAAAAGCTCCCATCGTTACATATTTATAAAAATTATACTTTATATCTCCAATATTTACATAACCATTCTGTATATAAAAAGGGTAGATACAGAACATAACAAAAAGATAGGCGGTCAATAATAGAGAAACCGTTTCCTCACAAAAGGAACGAAAAGAAAAGCCTTCTTCTTCCTCATCATCTTCCTCAATCTCCTGCTCCCAAGCATCCTCTTTTCTGCTGAAGCTTTCCTCCTCTTCTCCGGAAATAACCTGTTGCTCACTGTCTTTATCTTTTCTGTCTTCCTCTCCTAAGGAATACCCTACCGATTGCTCCCCCTTCACCTTTCCATACTCTCTCATTCATCCTTTCTCCTTCGTTTCCTCATCTTTCTGGATGAAATCCTCCCCAAAAGGATCCTCTCCTTCATCCCTTTTCTTCCGTTTTTTAATCCTCTCAGACGGAGTCCTCCCTAAAATTATCCTCCTGCTCCTGATACGACTTCCTGTGACGGTACAATTCACAGATTGTGACCAGAGCCAAGGGTCCCTTAATAATTCCTGATACCCCGAAAAGCTTCATTCCCACATAGACGGAGAACAGGATAAGTACTGGAAAAATCCCCGTTTTTTTCCCTACCAGCTTAGGCTCCAGAAACTCCCGTAATACCGTACAGGCCACATACAGGAGGACACATAAAAAAGCCTTTCCATGATAACCGTTCAGCATCTGCCAGAAAGCCAGTGGTATCAGCACCAGTCCCGTTCCGATAAATGGCAGCATATCCATAAAGCCAATGAACAGCCCCAGTCCAAGACCTCCCTTAATTCCTCCCAAAAGCAGTGTTACCGCACACAACAGGCTGATAGCCAGAAGAATCAATAGCTGTGCCTTCAGGAAAACACCTACATGCTCCAAAATCTTTCTGCCTACATCCAGTACACAGCTTAGCTCCTGCTTAGACTGCATATGGTTTATAATTCTGCCATAATCCTTGGCCAACAGCACAGCTGCCACAATCATAATTGCCAGAAAACTGACTACCTCTGCAATATTCTTTGCATAGCTTACCGATTCATCCATCAATTGGGGAACTACCTCTACCTGAAAATTGTCGATAAAAACGTTTACCTTCTCCATAATCAGACTTTCAATTCCCTGTGCGTCCAATCCAAATCTGTCTTCCATTCCTTCACAGCAGCCCTTGACAAAGATATAAAACTTTTCCTCAAACAAATCCAGCTGTCCAGACAAATCGACTACCTTCTGCAACAGTAAAACCAGCAATCCCCAGACTCCAATTCCTACCGTTACACATAAAAGCACCAGCACCCCGGCAGTAAGAAAGCCCTTTTTAATATGATATTTATTTTCAACCTTTTCCAGTATCGGATGCAGCACAGCCACAAAGGCAAAGGCCAAAAGAAAAGGAGTGACCAACGGACTCAGAAACTTAAATCCCAGATAGACTCCGCCTATCATGACCAGCAGTGTAACATATTCGCCTGTTCTTTCCATCCTCTTTTTATCCATACTGCTTCCCCGCTCTTTTCTAATCTACCACACCGGATTTTCTCCGTACAGCGGAATCTTCCCTGGAATATCCGTGTACATCCACTAGAGGCTCTAAGCAAACGATGATTTAATCCGAGTCTCCTTAGAAAGTAGTATAGATAATTTTCTATAAATTATTTCTCACAGAAAAAGGAATTTATTGGAAAAAGGGAAGAAATGCCTTTCCCGAAGGCTCTATGGAAAAACACATTTCCCTGCCGGATACCGGATGAGTAAAAACGATTCGACAGCAGCATAGAGCCACCTCTCGAATCCCCATCTCTTTGCTGTTTTTTTTGGATGTCTCACTTCCATACTTACTATCTCCCAGCAAAGGCATCCCGGCTGCTGCCATCTGTACCCGAATCTGATGATGCCTGCCGGTTTCCAACTCAATCTTCAATAAGGCATACCGGTATGCAGACAATGCATCATCCAGGGATTTCTGCTGCTCAAAAGGCAACAAACTGCCCCTATCTTCCTGTTTCTTGACAAAAATTGTGGAGTCTGCTGGAATCTCTGAGGATATCCGAATAGGGGAATGTGCGGAGAATAGAGGGAGAATCTTTTCTATCTGATAACGCAGAATAGCCAGCTTACTGCCTTCTTCCTTCTGGTCTGTTACATAAGAAAGATTACTTCTGCCATCTTTCTTCAAGTAATTCGTTAAAACATACTGTTTCTGCTCCATGCCTCCTATCAGGCTTTCAGCAGATGGTATTCTTTCTTTTTCCTGCAATGCTCCATCTATCTTTCCCTGTTCAGCCATAGCTGTTTCCTGCCTGCCATCTGTCCCTCCCTTACCTTCAGGAAGCAGTACTGCTGCATAATAATATTTCCCCATTCCCCGACTCTGATTCTGTCCACTCAGCCTGGCAGCAGCAGTCTTGGTTTTTGCAAAGACCAAGACTCCCTCCACTGGCTGATCCAGTCGATGAATCACTCCAAGATAGGGGGTTTTCAGATAGTTTTTCAACAGACTCACCATGTCCTGCTCTCCCAATCGGGCAGTCTGCGTGGAAATTCCTGCCCGCTTCCGGCAGACAATAATCTGTTTATCTTCAAATAAAATATCTTCAGGTAGTTTCATTTCTATTCATTCCTTTGATTTGCTAGTACATCGAATAATTCATAACTGATACATTGGCTGAGGTGTGGTTTACAGAGTGCATATCAAAAAACGCAGGCGTAGTGGTGCTACGCTGAGGCTTTTTGATATGTGCTATGGAAAGCACAGACCAGTCAAAGAATCAGTTAATTAATATTCGCTGTACTAGCTTTTCCGATACCAAAATTATAACGCAAAATAACTAGAAAGCAACACTTATTTTTTTATCGGTTACACCTTCCAAATACTCTCAATCCTCACCTTTAACTTCATTAAATTTCGCTGCTTACTCATCACCCCAAAGCAATAACATGATGTTGGGGTCAAAAGCATTTGACCCCTTGATGCTTACGGATTTCTTCGCGTTTCACGCTCACAAAATCCTAAAAAATTCGAAATCCGCACATTTTTCTACGAAAAATGGCTACTTTCTCATGTTTTGTGGGTCCCAAAGTCATCTATTTTCATGCAAGCAAGAAAACAGATGACCTTTTGACCCTAGCATCATAACATCGCTTTATGATTATGAAGTCAAATTATCAGACTTTATATAAATTTATGAAAAAAATTCAGTATAAATAATAATATGCCAATAAAAATCTTGTTTTTTTGTAGAACATAAATAAAATTTTCTTTTTCAAGTGATATAGTATTGAATATTATAACAAAAAAGCGTATAATACAAAAAGAAAATTTCATAAAATTTTACAGAAGAAGTACTTTTAACAGAAGAAATCGGAGATAAGAGTGCTTTCTGAAATTTTCACTATCCAAATATGGGAACGAGGAAACCCATAGAGTGATAAAAGAAAATACAGGAATGAGGGATACGATGAAAGAAAAACTAAACAACATGAAGCTGGCTCCAAGGCTGGCAACGATGAATGGAGTAGTGCTGTCTGCCTGTTTCATTCTGCTGATTATTATCGTCAGTCTGGTGGTTCGGGTCAATATGCGTAATGCAGTCAAGGGAGAACTGACTACTCTGGCTAAGGTAAATGCCAAACAGGTGGAGCAAACGGTAATGTCTGCCGGCAGTGTGGCTGAGGATTTGGCAGCCTATCTCACCAAAAACTACGAAAATAAGCGGGCGAATCCGGCACTGAACCGTCTGGACGATACCGAGATGAGAAAGAGTACTGTCTGGGACAACATGAATCTGACAGAAATTAATTTTGAAATGGAGCATTATCTAAAGAATTCCATTATCAATATCCTTGAGCAGGAAAACTCCGTTATTGGTGCAGGAATCTTTTTTGAGGATTATGCCATACAGGAGAATATTCAACAGTATAGTTTTTATTATAACAGAGAAAATCTGCAAAATAATACGGTAGAGCTATATGATGATTACCATGAATTTTATCAGGAGGTATACTATACAGAGCCTACGGCAGCAGGTAATTCTGTTGTAACTGTACCCTATAATTTTTTGGGCGATTACATTATTTCCTACACCGTTCCTGTTTTTGACCAGGGAAAACAGATGGCGGTGGTGGCAGGTGATTTTCTGGTCAGTATTTTTGAGCAGATTAATTCTACCAGTGATACCTATGAAACTCTGTATACTACAATCTATGATGAAAATTTGATTGTTATTTATGACAGTGCTGATGCTTCCAAGGTAGGGAATACCATTGACCAGTACATAGCAAAGGCATCCGAAATGGAGGAGTTTAAAAGCAACATTGCCAAAGGTGTAGGTTTTGAATTTGAAATGACCGGAGAGCGGGGAGAAAAGGTTATCCGCTTCTGTGAGCCTGTAGATTTAGGATATGGAGAAATCTGGTGGTCCCTCACTTCTGTGGAAAATGGAGATATGATGATGGCAGTCAATCTGGTTATCTTCCTGCTGGCCGGACTTCTCATTGGTGTAGTAGTAATTGTTATGCTGGTTACTACCCAGTCTTTAAAAAAGATGCTTGACCCTCTGAATACGGTTGTGGTTGCAGCTAAAGAAATTGCGCATGGTAACTTCAACCTTCAACTAGATACAGAAAAGGAAGATGAAATTGGTGTAATTTCCTCATCCTTTATGAATATTGCCGTCAGCATTGAACGGATGATTAATGATATTGACTATATGCTGAAAGAAATGGGAAAAGGCAACTTCGCTGTCAGATCCCAGATAGGTGAGACCGCCTATGTAGGTGCTTATCAAAAGCTTCTTCAGTCTGTTAGAGACCTGAGGGAAATGTTAGGTGAAACACTTTCCCATATCAGTGATGCTGCTGCCCAGATTGACTCTGGCAGTTCACAGGTTGCTGCTGGTGCTCAGGATCTGGCAGATGGAAGCATGGAACAGTCTTCCTCGGTACAGGAGCTTTTGGCTTCTATTGATGGAATTAAACATTTTGTAGATGAAGCGGGCAAGTCGGCCATGAATGCCCAAAATGAAGCACATCGTACAGAAGAAGCCACTGAAGAGTGTAACAGAAGTATGGCAGATTTGATTCAGGCCATGAATGAGATTGAAACTACATCCCGGAAAATTAGCGAGATTACTAAAACTATTGAAGGAATTGCAGATGAAACCAATCTCCTTTCCCTGAATGCAGCCATTGAGGCAGCCAGAGCAGGAGATGCCGGAAGAGGCTTTGCTGTGGTAGCAGGAGAAGTACGCAGTCTGGCAGAGGAATCTGCTGTGGCCTCTAAAAATATCTCTGCACTGATTGAACAGGCATCTCATGCTGTAGCCAAGGGAGTAGAGGTAGCTGCACATACTGCACAGCGTCTGCAGGCAACTTCAGAAAATACACAGACTTTGATTAACATGATACAAAATATTGCTGCTGCTTCACAGGATATTATCTCTGGAGTACAGGAGGTGGGCAATGCAGTGGAAGTTATTTCCGGCATTACCCACAATACCTCTGCAACATCTGAGGAATCTGCTGCAGCCAGCGAAGAACTGGCCAGTCAGGCCACTATGCTGACCCAGTTGTCAAAGCAGTTTAAATTTTAGAATAAAAAAGACAAATAAATACTGCCTGTCCGAAAGCTGTTTATCCAGATTCGGACAGGCAATTCTTTTACTGAAATGGTTGATTAATGCTTTATACTCTCCCTGGCTAAAGCAAGGGATTTTATGATACATTCAATGTAACTATTCAGCAGGTCTGTATATTTCTAAAGGCTTATCTAATGCTTCTTCCTCAGAGTAGTAGCCTGCAAGGTAATAAAAGCTCACAAGATTCAATGCGCTGCAGTAGTTCCAACTATCAATAGCATTTTCACCAAACTGCTCATACATATCGTACCAACTTATCAATGCTTGTACTTCATCAGATGCCACGGTAAAATTCTCTAAAAGAAAACTTTCCTGATTCTCTTCCTCGCTCATACCAGCTTCCTGTAAATAAGCCATATCTTGTACAAACTGAGTACGATGTCCCTCATTCAAAACCACATTAATCTCATCTAAAACTTTTCCCTGAAGTTTAAGTACATTTGTCCATCTTACTATTTTAGTAAAACCATATACTCTATCTACTCTTGCATGATAACTCTTCTTCCTTATCACAAACAAACGAAGACTCGTCCATTACATATTGTGTTTTCTTTGTCTTGTCATATCCCACCTATAGCCTTTATCTTCATCATAAACAGTATTAGATACATTTTGCATTGTTCTTGGCAGGGTATGACCTGTACTTTCATACACTTGGAAGAAAGAAGCAGGGACAATAATACTTTTATCGTCCTTTTCTATTTCGTATAATAGCAAGGTAATGTATACCGTCCATTGTGGTGGCTTCATAAATCAATTCATTTAATTGCTTGTAATGATGCTAGGGTCAAAAGGTCATCTATTTTCTTGCTTGCATGAAAATAGATGACCTTGGGATCCACAAAACATGAGAAAGTAGCCATTTTTCGCAGAAAAATGTGCGGATTTTGAATCTTTTAGGATTTCGTGAGC
>JAFXJR010000014.1 GCA_017532145.1 Lachnospiraceae bacterium
ATCACATTCAATAGCGATAATTTCTATTTTTAACTCCTTACATTTTAATTCGACCAGTTCCTTAAATCGTTGCTCTACTTTAGGTATCAAAAAAATTTTTCGTCTGTATCTTGGACAAAACACAAAATGATAATTTATCAACGATACCGTTGTGTTTGTATGTCTATAATTATTTTCCATACATATACTATACTATAATATATGTATAAAATCAATAATAACATACACATCAAATTTATAAAATAAATGTGCTATCCATCCCACCCCTAAAGGAGTGGGCTTTTCGCACTATTCCATGTAATCTGTACTATTCCTAAAACAGTGATACTCTCCAAAGTTTCTACTGGTATGCTTTTTATCATTCCGTCCTTATAGCGTACAGTGAAACGATTTCCTTCTACTCCAATTATCGTTCCATTTTCATTTATATATAGTAGACTCATTTCTATGTTCCCTTTTCCAATGCATTTATTTCCTTATGAAGTTACTTAACAAGGTTATGGATTACTTCCGTCCCCTCTCGGGGATTCCTTTCCTAAACTCTCTCAATCGTATTACTAATGGCAGCATTGTGTTTCCGTCCCCTCTCGGGGATTCCTTTCCTAAACCAACAGAAAGGCTTCGTGGAGTACAAATAGAAAAGTTTCCGTCCTCTCTCGGGGATTCCTTTCCTAAACGCAAACTTCAGTTTTGAAAGAAAACCCTATGTTAAGTTTCCGTCCCCTCTCGGGGATTCCTTTCCTAAACAAGTTACACAACTTTTGTCAGGGACTTTTATCCTGTTTCCGTCCCCTCTCGGGGATTCCTTTCCTAAACGCAGATGTTGATTCTATCAAACGATAGTAAAGCGTTTCCGTCCCCTCTCGGGGATTCCTTTCCTAAACCCTATAAGATGGGTCATAAATACTTGATTCCGTCGTTTCCGTCCCCTCTCGGGGATTCCTTTCCTAAACGCAGATGGATCTGAGTATGCAAAAGATCTTGCTATGTTTCCGTCCCCTCTCGGGGATTCCTTTCCTAAACCCTATCTCCCACCCCCCAGTAATTTCAATAGCTAAAAATTCTTTTTGCGTGGCAAAACGATTTTTCCTCTTTCTTTGATAAAAACTCCCTCAAAAACTGGCTATAACCTCAATAAAATCCCTATGCGTAGCAAAATCATCCTTTCTCAAACCATAATCTATCCCTTAGCTATTGTTTATCATCCTATCCTATACACCAACTTCCCCTTTTACACTTTACAATCATCCTAATTCCTGTATATCCATAAGCTTACACAGTCCCATCTGCAATACCTGTCCTTTATATTTAGTACACTTTAAAATATGCGGTGAGACCCCCATCCTACCATCCAGATAATGCTTATGATTTTTGGGTACTTTTGTATGTTCAAAAATTTTCTGTGTCATCTCTATTCCTTCTTTTTTTCCAAAAAGTGGATATACTACCGTTTTACTTACAAATCCTACTCCACCTCCCAAAAACAGATGGTTTTTCTGCAGTCGGTCAAAGTTAGGATAAGCAGAAAGGAAACAGACATTATAACAATCGTTAAATATTCCTAAGGCTTCCTTAATATCTTCTACTGTCCATTGGCACTTGGTTTCATCTATGGTTAAAGTAAATGCTATCTCTGTCTCTGGCCGGATACACTCCCGAAGTACATTTAAGAGTTTCTCCCCCCTGTCTACATGATACTCTATCCTCTGACACAGAATAATCTGAGAAAGAGGAATAGGCATACTGTCACTGACAATCATACCTGCCATCTCATCATTGACTGCATCAGATTTTCTTGTTCCCTCTCTTACCGTCTGGTGAAAGGCTTCTACCTCCAACTGCCTTATCTCTCTTGCCAGATATATATTTCTTCCGGCAGATCTCTGTGCAGCCTCCCTGATACTCCTTTTCCATCCACCAGCCTTTTGTTCCTCTTGGAATAGGCTAGCTGACAGCAGGATGGTGCGCAGCATACCTTTTATCGTACTGCCGGGAATAAAGGGCATACCATAGGAATCCTTTATATTTTCCATAATAGACGTTTTCGTTCCCCTTTGCAATACCGTATCCCCACAGTCCAGCGTATACCGAATACAGGGAAGCAGCTCCTTGGTACTGATTTGGTACTGTCTTATCCACTGACTCAAATCCAGTCTCCCTTCCCTAAGCAGATACTCCTCAAACTGCTTCTGCAATCCACGTGCTTTCATCAACTGATACAGTTTTACTGTATCTAATATCCCTACCTTATCCTTAGACAGGAAAACATATTCCTTCTTAGAAAATTCTCTGCCACTTCCTATATATACCGGACCCACTGTCGTCATTTTTATTCGATAGGCTCTCCAGGTTCTCTTCATCATGTTACCTCCATAAACAAAGGTTTAGCATACCGATAAACAGCATGTCTGCCTCCAGCTGACACATCATACACTCCGCCCTGGAAGCTTTTGTTAAAGCAGGAACCCGATTGAAATACAAACAAATCCTTCTTCCTCATCTGCTCCTTGGCATAGCTTTCTGAAGCTACAAAACCACTTCTTTTTTCCAGTAGGTAGCTTGCCTCATGCAGAACTGCTTCCAGTTCTTCCTCTGTAGGCAAGGATACAGAAAGGGTCATCAGACATCCCTCTGTTTTCTCCAAACGTTCCCTCATCTTTACTGGTACTTCATATCGGAAAAAATCAAACCTTCCCAAACCGGTATTTCTCTTTCCTCCTATACCACTAAAAGCCAGTCCGTCCAATAATTCTTCAAAGAACTCCCGGACTGTCTCCTCTCCATATCTGACAATCAGATACAGACCACAATCTTCACGATAATAATAGATACCCACCCGGTAAGGCATGGTTTCGTCCTCTCCTCTGACAAATGCAGACACCTTTGTTTGGCTATATCCCAGCTTACCCAATCCCTCTGCTTTTTCTTTTGAGAGTTCTCCTCTTAAATATTCCTCAAAGCAGGAAAAGGGAACGAAAGCCATTTTCTTAAATGCTTTTTTTATCACAGAATCCCCTTGATTATTATTTTCAATATGCAGCATAGGCTTGGGAATATAATATTCCTTACCTATATATGGTAGTGCATCTGAAAATGCCAGTTTATCCTGTTTTACATATGCCAGCAGCCGTTCCAGACTTTCTTCTCCCCTATGTATTGCCTCTATGCAAAGAGAGGAAAAAAAGGTATCTGCCTGAAAGACATACTGTGTACTTTCCAATGAATTTTTCCCGAAATGAACTCCATTCGGGAAGGTCAGCTTATAGATTTTATATTCCATCCATTCTCCTTCTTCTATAATCAATCTATCCCGTACATCGAATAATTAATCACTGATACCTTGGCTGAAGCTCTGCTCCGTCACCTTATCAAAGATTTGATTGATTTTTTCCTCTATCTCCTGATCCAAGCTTCCAATCACTGTATCTGCCTGGATATCCTTAAATCGTATCTTCCCATAGCCCCGGGAGCCATGTCCACCAATATAGTCATACTGAAGCAGTTTTATCCCTTCTGCCAGGATTTCCATATCCTCCACTACTTCTGCTTCCTTTTCTACTTCATAAATCATATCCAGTTCAAACTCTGAGCCTCGGATTACCCTTTCAATCTGTCTGGGATTGGCTACTGCTGTCATTCGGTTAATTGTATTTTCAAACTTTACCTCGGTAAGACTCTGTAGTCCCAGCTGCCTAATCTCCTTTGCATTTTTCATCACCATATCCGAAATCTGGATACGGCTTCTCTTTACCTGACCTTTCCGGGCAGAACCAAAAATCCTCAGCAGTCTTTCATGGTCTTCATCTGGTGTTCTTGCTACCTGTTCATTATATTCCTTTGCCAACAAGGCTCTCATCTTGCCCTTTAAGGAGCTACCGGGAATCATAGGAAGATTTTCCCTTATATCCCGGATTACCGGGGCATCCACTGAGCCTATCGCTGCAAAAGCTGACGATCCACCTATATGCATTCCTGTTACCACCTCTATCGTTCCCGTAATTTGAATCTTTGCATACATATCCTTCACCTAATTATCCTTTCCCCCATAAAATCTATGAAATGCTACTAATGACTCCATATATTTACTGAATAATAAATAATTTTCCCGGATGCCCTTAATCTCCTTTAATATATCCAGAATATGAGCCTCCTCTACCAGCTCCCTGACCTTTGCTTCACGACCAGCCTCATAGACGAATCGAATCCGAAGATACTCTATTCTTCCTATCAATTCCTCCTCCAACCGTTCTTCCTTTTTCATCAGAATTTCATAATAGATATCGTTGGACATAGCCAGTAGATTCCGCAGCTTGGAGGTAGTTACCATAGGCTCTGGCTTTCCTGTTCGGGCATTCGTCTTTCCACTCAGCTTTTTGATTACCTTTTCTGCTTCATCTGCATAATTGTTCTGATCAATATACTTCACTGTTCTTCCTCCCTCTTTCTGGTCAGGTAGGCATATAAAGTCAATGCCGTCTTTAACTGCCTGCAGTTTTTCTCCTTCTTTTTCTTATCCGTCTCTGACACCCACTGATACATGCTTTGGGCAAATTTTTGATATAGATTTTTCTGCTCTAAGGGAGCCTCCTTATCCGGCTCCATCCTGGCAATCAGGTAGACGAATCTGGCAAAATTGATTTTTTCATTCTGTACCCGAATCAACTCCAACAGCTTATATAAAAACACCATACCCCTGTCATCACAATGCCGGAAAAAGTCCCGGATAACTACCAGCTTTTCCTCGATTACCTGGTTTTCCAGTTCTATCCAGCTATAGGTACCATCACTGATGGACTCCTCATGGCCACTCACCGGCTCTTTATGTTCACAGCCATCCTCCAGTAAGGTAATGGCATTTTTTCCTTCTTTTTTCTTGGACTTATCCTCTAATCCGGCTACCTCCTCTGCGATAACACTAATAGGATAGTTATGATGGTAGATACCGATACCGGCAGAAATCGTCAGCGTATTTTCTGTATATCGCTCAAAGCTTCTGCGTACATCCACAGCTAACTCGATAACATCGTCCCAGGCTCCTACAATAAATAAATCGTCTCCACCGGAATAGACAATAGCTGCCTTTCTCTTTTCCTTGGGCTTTCCACTAAGAGAATACTGAGGATTTTCCAGAATCTGATTAATATATAGCTTAAAAAACAGGGATAGCTGCCTGGATAGGGTAGCTGTTCTGGACAGGGTCACATAACGGTTTTGATTGTCTTCATTCTCGAAGCCGGATACAATCGCCTTTCCCAGATTATCCACATCTGCTCTTAGAATCCCTATTCTCTCAATTCCCTCCTGCCTTTTGGCAAATTCCTCAAAGGAGCTACCGCTTACATAGTCTCCTACCCACAGCTTTGTAGCAATATGTCTGCCAATGTACATCTTGTTTTTCCCATATGCTCTGACAAAATAGTCATCCTGCTGTATTCTGCGCCTTAAGGTATCCTCTGTGTCGGTAATTAGTCGATATCCCCCCGGCAGAGGAAGACCTTCTCCTTTTTGAGATAGTGTAACGGTAAAAATCTTTGCCTGCAGTATCTTTCTGGAAAAGTTTTCAATAGCCTGACAAAAGCTGCATACCCCTTCCTCACTTACCTGTCCAATCCGCTTACATACGCTACATTCCCGTTCATAATTTTGCAGTTTCCGGTGATTAAGCTGCAGAATCTCCTTTGCGGTATAGCGATTCCTTTTTTTATCCGAAATCATCCTACTCATCTTTTTAAACAATTCCTGATAGCTTCCCTGCGGGATATTATGTAACTCATGACAACTGCATTCTACATAGCCTCCGGCAATATAGAGGGAAATCTGAAACTGTTCTCTAAACCATTGATTGATTTTCTCCATAAATCCCTGAAAAATCAGCTTGGCCCGTTTTGTATTAGGCAGCAGCAGATAACAGTGACCACCACCGGAATAGATTAGATTTGCTCTGGACAGATGCAATTCCTGCAGCAGCAAATCAATCATATGCTCCATCATGATTTCCAGATAAAAGGAGCGGGAACGCAGAGTTTTTAAAGCATTTTTTGTAGCGATGGTATAGATAAAGCTCTGGATACCTGACACATCCATAGAAGCCAGTAAAAATGCTTTTTTGCCATAAAATTCTGTTGCTCCCTGATACAATTCCTTTCGATAATTGGTAATCTGTTGCTCCTCCAAATAAGCATAGATACTGCTGGCTACTGCAGCAGTCAGTTTTAAATGGTCATATAAGGAAATGTCTGCCAACTCCTTTTTAGAGGTAGAGGAGGGGACAAAGGAGAGATTTGCCTCCAATACCTCCAGTAAGGAATGAATATACTCCTGATTCCAATCGTTTCCCTTAAGATTATCTGTAATATTCTGTAAAATCGTATGATATTGATTAGCATCAAAGCTTCCTGCCGCTTCCGTAGGATAGTTAATGTCTCCCTCTGGGTTCAGCATGGCAGCACTATAGTACATCTCTTTATGGTTTCCATTTAATATATTAAAGATTGGCTGCATTCTGGTATGAATTTCGAAGCCTGTATCCGGCTGCTGCTTTTCCCTTCTATCCACTGCCGAAGCGATATTGTCTGCCAAATAGACAAGATAGGCAAAGGAATCCTCCCTTAAAGTAGTATGCTGCAGCCCATCCGCATGATGATATCTTACACAATCCAGAATCTCCGGGTCTTCTATGTTAGCCTGATTTTTCAAATATTCGGCTCCACTCTGGCTATGCTTCCTTCTATCTGCTCCCTGTCGGTATACTACCTTTCCGATATCATGAAGAAGAGCTCCTATCACTACCTTTACTTCATCATCTCTCACGCTTCCTTCCTCCTTCCCATAATCTTACAGCTCCCATTCCCATAGCAGTCTTAATCCCCACTCCTGCGTATTCCCCAAACGTTAATAACAGCCTTACATAAGCTGCCAGAGTATCCGGACCGTCTATTTTTATGGTAAAGCTTCCCCAAAAGGCAGGAATCCTAATACCCTCCAGAGGAAATGCTGTTGTCCTTAAATAATACTTCACTATTTCACTTTTTTCTGCCAGCAGTTCCAAGGTATCCTCATCCATCATCTCCATTTCAGAAGATACTGCACTATACTTATTCATCAAACTTTGATACAGCAGCCGTAAATCCGGATAAATCACATATCTTCCCTTTTGCTTAAAGGCTGTGGGCGTGAGCAGCTCCACCTCAAAAAAATGTTCTGGCGGCTCACTGTAAAATGCCTTTACTAACTGGTGAGGCGTGGTTTCCACCAGACTTTTTTCTAAAATTCTTACCTTTTTTCCCTGTTTTTTTATTTCAAATTCCTGAAATTCCTCCCGATTTAAAGGCTCTATTATTTCTGCTTCTGCCTCCTCATCCAAAGCATTGACACACCACAACGTCTTTTCCTTTTCCTTATAAAGATACTGACTATAAGGATGCCTTTTCTGCAAATGCAGTATCTCTGCATATTCCCGGGAAATCTGTTCAAACAAGACACCCTGTAGATTGGATGAATTTTTATAGCTTATCTCTGTCTGATCCAGAGCCATAATCAGCCGTTTCAATTCTTTTCCCCCTTCCATGTGATAAAAATAATTATTAATATTTTACATAAAATATGGGATAAATTATATCATATATGGTAATTTTTTACAATATTCAAGTAGGTAAGCTTCCTTGACTTATTAAAAAATAGAGAGTATACCACTATTCACATGATATACTCTCGTTTTGATAAACCAATCACATCTAACGCTTAAAATACATTGAACCCGCACTCACTGCTTTGCCTTGACTGGAAAGCAGCTCGGATACCGTTACCAGTTGATAGCCTTTCGCAATTAAGTCAGGAATTACTCTCTCCATGGCATCAACTGTAGTCTTATGTAGGTCGTGACAGAGGATAATTGCACCATCCTTTGCCTGCTCCATAATGACATTATATATCTTATCTGCATTCTTGTGCTTCCAGTCTAAGGTATCTACTGACCAATTCACCAAAGCCACCCCTAACTGTCCGGCTACGCTCTGTACCTGATCATTATAGGAGCCATAAGGAGGACGCACAAGGGTAGTATCTACTCCTGTTACTTCATAAATCTTTGCACGGGTATTCATAATCTGATCCTTTAATTCCTCTGTACTCAGCTTGGTCAACTGACGATGATTCCAGCTATGACCAGCTACTTCATGACCTTCCTGAGCAGTACGACGTACCGTATCTGCCTTGCCATCAATCATGTTGCCTACCACAAAGAAGGTTCCCTTTCCTCCATGGGAAGCGAAAATATCCAACAAACGAGCTGTATGTGCACTGGGACCATCATCAAAGGTTAATGCTACCATAGGTTTAGAAGAATCTACAGCCTCAGTCGGTGGAGTCACTTGCTCTGACGGGATGGATTCTTCTTCCTGATCCGCCTGTTCTGGCTGAGTCGATTCTCCCTCCTGGGCAGTCGGCTCTAACTGAGCTGCTTCTCCTTCTTGGGCAGTCGGCTCTGATGAAGTCGATTCTCCCTCCGACTGAACAGTACCTCCTGTTTGTACTGCTTCCACTACCTGATCTGCTTCCTGTGTTTCCTCCGGCACAGCAAAAATTCCTTCTAAATCCTGATAAGGATATAATAGTACCACTGTTCCTGATGACATAGGCAGATACTCTCCTCTGACCAGAGTAATTTCCAGTCCATCCGGAGTCAACAGCCAGTGATTCAACAGATTTTCATCGACGTTCTCTTCCTCCAAGCCTGCCTGCTCTATCACCATATTTCGAAGTGCTTCCTCTCCTCCGGGCAACAGAACATCTTCTATCTCCAACAGCTTTCCACTCTCCATACTGGCGTTAAAGGTAGCCGATACGTCTACAGGATGTGCCAGATAGGGGCGTTCAAAAATACCCTTCAGCTTGACACCTACCACCTTGCCTTCCACTACATAACTGTCGTAATCCATAGTCAATTCAGAGCTGTCTCCATCCTCCTGACTGCCAACAGCCATCTCCTGATAATAGGCGACTGTATCCAGAATCCATTCATCCATTGCCGTTTCCAGTCCCATCAGTTCTCCCATCGGATACAGGATTCGTACTACTAAATCTTCCTCCATCAGCAAATAGCTGGAACTCTCTCCATATTGGCGAATCGGTATTTCAAGACCTTCCAGATTGGTTAAATAGTCATCCAGCAAAGAATCCATATCCTCTTGATTGCTCTCTTCCGTCTGCATTTCCTGCGCATCCGGTATTTCCTCTTCTGACCATACATCTTCCTCAGCAGAAGATACCTTCTCCCAACCACTTTGGAATACTTCTTCCTGCTGAACTGCCTGAGTCTGTCCACAGCCGGAACACAGTAACCCAAACATAATCAATAAATAAAGTAAACCTTTTCTCATTTTTTTCCCTCCTCCTTCTTATTTCTATAACATGATGCAAAAAAGGTAATACTTTATCCTATTATATCGAAAACATCCTAAAATGCAACGAAAGACTTTATAAACTCTGCTCCCCTTTCCCTGCTCTATGGATTACCCTGTCGAATGATTGAATCCAACAGATAGTTATGGTAAAATCGTACCATAATCCTTTTATAAAAAGGGCTGATTTTCACCATAAAATTTTTTGGAGGTACCCATGAAAGATGGTAAAAAATTGATTTTAGTTGCTGATGATGAATTAGAAATTCGGGATATTCTAAAGCTGCTGCTGACTGGAGAAAGCTACTCCGTTCTATTAGCCGAAGATGGACAGGCTGCTGTTAACCAAATGTCCCCGGAGATTGATTTATATATCCTGGATGTCAATATGCCCCGGCTCTCCGGAATAATGGCAGCAGCAGAAATTCGCAAGCAATATGAAACTCCTATTGTTTTCCTGACTGCCTATTCCAGTGAATCCGACAAGGTTATGGGGTTTTCCGTAGGAGCTGACGACTATATTGTTAAGCCCTTTTCTAATGCAGAGCTTCTTATGCGGATTCGAGCCATTCTAAGAAGAAGCACCGGCTTTTCTGTATCTGCTGCTTCTCAGACTCCCAAAAATCAGCTTACCTTTCAGGATTTGATTCTGGATTTGGACAGTCAATCCGTTCTCAAAGGTGAAACGGTCATTTCTTTAACCTATACGGAATTTAAAATTCTGGAACTGCTGGTCACACATAAGAAAAAAATCTATTCCCTGGACAATATTTATCAGAGTATCTGGGAAGATGGAGCCGTTGGAGACAGTGCGATTATGGTACATATTAAAAATATTCGTAAAAAGCTGGGAGATAACTCCAGAAATCCTGTCTATATCAAAACTGCATGGGGAAGGGGATACTACATTGACTGAACAGACTACCTGTAAATATCAAAAGCTTTCTTATGAAATTCTGGGACTGCTGGCTGCCTCTTTTGCCGTTTCCTTCTTTTTCTTTCAATTTTTGTCTCTGACAGCAGATTCTATCGTTGCTTCCTATTATGAATACCACAACCTGACCCCCACTTATGCACAGATTACTGATGCTGAACTGTGGGTTTTCAGTGGCAGCCTGATTACAGCCGTCTGCTTTTTTATTACCCTGTTTTTATTTTTGCTGGGACAGAAGCTTGCCTATATTTATCAGCTTACCCGGGGAGTAGAAGCACTGCAGACTCCTGATATGGACTTCCTTATGCCTCTGGAGGGCAACAATGAGCTTACACGGCTGGCCGAAACGATTAACTATCTCTCTGCCACCCAAAGGCAAATCCGCGAAAAAGAAAAGGCATTAAATGAGGAAAAAGAACAATTAATTCGTACTCTCTCTCATGATATTCGTACCCCACTCACTTCCATCCTATCCTATTCGGAATTTCTGTCCTCTCCGCAGACGTGTTCTCCAGAGGCACTTCAGGAGTACTTGCCACTTATCCAAAAAAAAGCACTGCAGATTCGAGAGTTGACCGACATTCTTTTAGATGGAGGAAAAAGAAACCCTGAGCGGTTTGAGGATGCAAGACTGCTGATGGAACAACTGATAGGAGAATTTGAAGACGCTTTGGAGGATAACTATAAGGTTTCCACTGATTTTGCCCAATGCTCTCCTTTTGCTGGTATCTTTGATGTGCAGGAACTGCGGAGAATTTTCGACAATCTTATTTCTAACGTAGAAAAATATGCTGACCGGGAAAAGACGATTTATCTCCTTCTCCGGGTAAAGGATGGGCAGCTTACCATTCGACAGGAAAACAACAAACGAATCCTGACCCAGCCGGCAGAAAGCTATCAGATGGGACTGAACAGTATCCGTCGTATTGCTCACCATTATGGTGGACAGGTAGAAGTAGAACAGGATAGTCTCCATTTTGCAATCACGATTACCCTTTCCTCCTTTTAACCAAAAGAAGTTTATATTTCTTTAGAATTCTTTAGAAATTTCTCGCTAATTTCTTTAGAACCAGATGTTATTCTATGTTCAACAAAGCAAAACAAACAAAAACAAGGAAGAGAAAGCGAGGAAAAAATTATGTTAGATTCATTGGATTGGTTAGTAATTGTATTTATGGCAACAAGTGCAGCGGCACTGCTGGGACTGTGTCTGATGTTCCTGATGAAGAATGAAACAGTAAAAAAGATTAGCCTGTACAGTCTGGCAGCTATTGGTGTAATCGTCAGTTGGATGAATGCTCAGATGACACCTATCTCCTATATGGAAGAAACCATACTGGGTTGGGGATTGGGCGCCCTCAGCATCGCAGGTGTATTACTCACCATCTTCGGCAAGAGTGAAAAGAAGATGAAAATTGCACGAATTTTAATAGCAGCTTCTGTAATACTTGGCATGGTAAACGCTTTTATGTACTAAGTGTTATTTGATGGAACATAACAAACAGACAAAGAAAGCGAGGAAAAATTTATGTTAGATTCATTAGATTGGTTAGTGGTTATCTTTTTAATTGTAGGAGTAACAGGGCTTCTAAGTTTAGGTTTCATGCTTTTGGTGAAGAATGAAACAATAAAAAAGATTAGCTTTTATTTTCTGACAGTCCTTGGTATGACCGTCAGCTGGATGAATGCCAAGATGACACCATCCTCTTATCCGGGAGAACTGGCACTGGGCTGGGGCCTTGGTGCTTTAAGTATGGCTGCATTACTGCTGGAAGTCTGCAGCAAGAGTGAAAAGAAAACGAAAATTGCACGGATTCTGACCGCTATTTCTGTAGTACTTGGCATAGCTAATGCCTTTATCTTCTAAATGGTCTGCCTGAAATAATCACTATTCAGCAGGTCTGCACACTTGCTGTGTTGACCGAAGGAAAACATAACTGTAACGAACAAAAAGCCGGGGGATTTCCTATCTGTTTACAGAAGGTGGAATCCTCCGGCTTTCCTTAGTAATGTTCTCCCTTTATTACTTCAGCTGTTAAAAATCGTAATTCTATAAAATGATGCTAGGGTCAAAAGGTCATCTATTTTCTTGCTTGCATGAAAATAGATGACCTTGGGATCCACAAAACATGAGAAAGTAGCCATTTTTCGCAGAAAAATGTGCGGATTTTGAATCTTTTAGGATTTCGTGAGCGTG
>JAFXJR010000015.1 GCA_017532145.1 Lachnospiraceae bacterium
CACGCTCACGAAATCCTAAAAGATTCAAAATCCGCACATTTTTCTGCGAAAAATGGCTACTTTCTCATGTTTTGTGGATCCCAAGGTCATCTATTTTCATGCAAGCAAGAAAATAGATGACCTTTTGACCCTAGCATCATTAAATACAAGTAAGGATATGGCTAAACAGTGCTTGTCAAAATGGATAAGCAGCTTCCCTTTATTGAGGCGGTTGCTGCTGGGCAGCCTGTTGAGCAGCTTGCTGAGCGGCTTGTTGGGCAGCCTGCTCTGCAGCCTGTTGGGCAGCAATCTGTCGCTGTAGGATTTCTGCTCTCTGCTGTTCGATAACCGGAGCATTTTCAGGTGCTGACATAAATTCTGCACTATGAGGACAGCTGTTAGGAGCCACTGGAGCAGAACCGGATTGGAGAGCCGCAGGTTCTACAGGAAGCAGTTCCAGAACACCGTCTGCCTTGAAGGGACACCATTCGGTAGAAGGTCGGCCATTATATTGGCAGACAGGACCCTGATAGTGGACATCACAGCTGGCAGTAGGAACAGTCCCATCTGCAAAATACTCTGTATTTAAGGTATGGCTGCATAGTCCGGGAATTGCCTGCTTACCTGATTTTGCACAGACAGTAGCTGTAATAATGCCGGAGGGTATAGAAAATGGCTCATTAGGTAATTCTTCATGAATTTTCGCCATAACTGCCCGCCATAGCTTTTTTGCCAGATTTCTTTCTTCGCCGGACAGCTTAATATTATTATCAAAGCCTGCCCAGGTAGTAGCGGTATAGTAAGGAGTATAACCGGCAAACCAAACATCATTATAGTCGGAAGTAGTACCCGTTTTACCAGCGATTGCCATACCGCCAAAGTTGACGGATGTACCTGTTCCCTTAGTGACCACATCGACCATGGCATCAGTGAGTAGAAAAGCGGTGGTTTCTTTAATCACCTGCTTGGATTCCGGCTGAGTATTGTCCAGAATAACGTTACCCTGCTGGTCTACTACAGTATTGTACAGCTTGGGCTTGATATAGGTACCATGATTGGCAATCGTGGCATAGGCTGCGTTTAATTCTTCATTGGTAACACCGATAGTAATGCCGCCCAGTGCCAGAGACTGATGGATATCCGTATAGATTTTTCCCTTGATTTCCTGAGATTCTACCAGTGTGCTGATACCAAAGTTTTGCAGATAGTCGAAGCCCAGACGGGGAGTAATCATGGTTAGCGTCTTCACCGCCACAATATTCAAAGAGTCCTCAATACCCTCACGCAGATTGCACAGTCCCCGGTAGGCTTCCCCATACCAGTTTCGAACAGGGGTACCATCAGCATAGTTAAAGGGGGCATCATTCTGGACAGTAGCAAGAGTAAGTCCTGCATTATCCAAGGCAGGTGCATAGTCTGCAATAACCTTAAAGGTAGAGCCGGGCTGTCTGGCAGAATCGGTTGCACGATTTAAGGTACGGCTTCCTTCCTTGGCTCCTCTACCGCCTACCATAGCTACGATTGCTCCGGTACTCTGGTCTTCTACCACTAAAGATACCTGGGGCTGAGGAGTAAGAGTCACCTTTTCAGCAAAAACCTCATCTCCAGTTTCCAGAATGGCCGTTTTATAGGCTTTAATTGCTTCATAGGCTTCCTCCTTGGAGGAGTAGGTAAGATTAAAGTTACGATTTTCCTGACGATAGTATTCGCGGAACATTTCGGAACTGTGATTTTTTCGTTCACCATCTGCTTTATCAACGGTAAGTTGATAGTTCAGATACCATTTTACGTTTGAAGGATAGTTTTCTTCATTGTTAAAAACCTCGTCACAGATGGCTTGAATCTTGGGATCCTGGGTGGAATAAATCTTAAGCCCTCCCGTGTAAAGCAAAGTATAAGCTTGAGTTTCATTGTATCCTGCTGCTACTAAATCCTCTAATACATCTTCTGTCAGAGCATCGACAAAATATGTATTAATGGAGGTGGTGTCCACTTCTTCGTTGGTGGTCTGGATACGGGCATATACATCGTCAGCTACAGCAATATTATATTCTGTCTGATTGATATATCCCTGTTCCAGCATATTGTTCAAGACCTTACTCCGGCGTTTCTTATTTTCTTCCGGGTGGGAAATGGGATTATAGCGGGAAGGGTTCTGGGTGATACCGGCAATTACCGCACATTCAGAGAGGGTAAGATCACTTACCGACTTGTTAAAGTAGCGCTGAGAAGCGGCCTGTACACCTAAGGTGTTTTGTCCCAGATTGATAGAATTCATGTAGTTGAGAAGGATTTCTTCCTTGGAAATCGTTTTTTCCAGTTCTAAAGCCAGATATTGTTCCTGGATTTTACGCTTAATCTTGTCGATACTTAATCCTCGTGCTTCTTTTGTCCAGTCAGTAAATACGTTGTTTTTCAAAAGCTGCTGGGTGATAGTACTTGCTCCTTCAGAAAAGCTTCCGGTAGTAATACCGGTAACACCGGCACGGATAATCCCTTTAATGTCAATACCATTATGCTCATAAAAACGTGCATCTTCAATGGCCACAAAGGCATGGGCAAGATTTTCAGGAATCATGTCCATCGTTACTGGGATACGGTTGGAATTTTCTGCTACCAGCTTGGCTGTCTGATTGCCATCAATGTCGTAGACGAAGGTGGAGAAGCTGGTGGGCTGCACATTGATATTGCCGATATCCGGTGCAGTATCAATGATACCACGAAAGACACCAAAGCCTACGCTCACAACCAGAACGCAGACGGATGCTGCGGCAAGAATGATTACATTTAACAATGTAAGTGCAAATTTTTTCCCCCACTTCGCAGATGTAGAATGGAGTATCTTCTGTTTATCGTGGACTCCCTTTTTTCCATAATTCATGAATTTTCCTCCTTGAAGTGTGCATAATAAGCACAACTAACATTCCGATTATAACAAAGTATGAAGCTGAAATAAAGTTTTTTCGAGAAATTCTTATATTCTTAAGACAATAATTTTTTTTTATGATGATTCTCTTAAGAATTGTTCACAATTCGATACACTTTTATTCCATCCTGTGCTAAACTATAAAAATATAACAGTTCAGCCCGCGCCATTCGCAAAGGCATCTACGATGCTTTAGGCATCTACGATGCTTTTTCGTTGCTGTGCAGCTAACTTTGCTCATTCTTGGGCGCTCCGTTCATATTCTGTGTCATCGCCTCATTCATGCAAGCGTGATTCACCTATGACACAGAACATGGCTGAACTGTTACATAAAAATAATAAGGTCAAAGCTATTGTAAAATCCAGAAAAATGCAGGAGTAGAGAGGATGGAAGAACAGAAAGTTTTTTTACCATATAAGATAATAAAAGAAGGGGGAAGTGGTGAAATTATAGAGAAAAAGTCCCGGTTTATTGCCACGTTAGCTCCCACAGTCTCTGAAGAGGAGTCTATTGCATTTATTGACAAGATAAGGAAGCAGTATTGGGATGCCAGGCATCATTGTTCCGCCTTTGTCATTGGCGAGAGGGGGCAGCTTACTAGATGCAGTGACGATGGAGAGCCGGCAGGAACGGCAGGAAAGCCCATGCTGGAGGTACTTCTGGGGGCGGAGGTCAGGAATGTGGTGGCAGTAGTTACCCGATATTTTGGCGGTACACTGCTGGGAACGGGCGGATTGGTCAGAGCTTATACCCAGGCAGTACAGGTTGGTTTAGAGCAATCTAGGATTGTCACCATGCGTTATGGTACGGAACTGGAAATCAGGACGGATTACCATGGAATAGGGAAAGTACAGTATATCTTAGGACAGCTGGGACTGGAAATTTTAGAATCCACATATACAGAAGCGGTAAGTCTACGGCTGCTGGTGCCTTATGAAGATAAGCAGAGGCTGTATAAAGAATTGATGGAAGCTACAGCAGGACGAGTGAAGATAACAGAAGTGACAGACTGTTACTATGAAACGGAGGAGTAGGGGTATTCTTTACTTGACAAATTTTCAGATGGATATATACTCAATATAGAACAAAAAAGTAATGTTTCAAAAGGAGGTGGTTTTATGCAAGCTGAATCAAGTTCATCTGGCACGGATGTGCCTCTCCCTGAGCAAAACATAAAAATCACAAACGGAGGGACATTGCAATGGAAGAAATCAAAGAGTTAGAAGGAATCAGAGAATTACTGGAGGCCAAGCAGTATACCCGTCTTCGCCAGCGAATGGCCGATATGAATATCGCAGATATTGCGGTAGTTATGGAAAAGCTGGAGGAGGAAGAACTGCTGAAGGTATTCAGGATTCTCCCTAAAAGTATGGCTGCGGATGTGTTTTCCTATCTGGAAGTAGACAGTCAGCAGTTTATTATTACTTCTCTGTCAGACCGTGAGGCAGCCAATATTATTAACAATCTGATGGCCGACGACGCTACCGATTTGTTGGAAGAGATGCCTGCCAATATTGTAAAAAAGCTGTTAGCTAATGCCAGTGCAGAAACCAGACGGGATATCAATCATCTGTTGCGTTATCCTGAGGATTCGGCAGGTAGTATCATGACAGTAGAATATGTGGATTTGAAGGAAAATATGACGGTAGAGGAGGCTATTCAGAGGATTCGCCAGCGAGGTGTAGACAGTGAAACCATTAATATCTGTTATGTACTGGATTCCCAGAGGACACTGGTAGGAACAGTAGCCTTGCGGTATCTGCTGATTAGTGCGCCTGATGCAGTGATTGGGGATATTATGCATGAAAATGTGGTTTATCTCAATACACTGATGGATCAGGAGGAGGTAGCCAGACAGTTCCAGAAATATGACTTTACTTCCATGCCTGTGGCAGACAATGAGGGTAGACTGGTGGGAATTATTACGGTCGATGATGTAGTAGATATTATGCAGGAGGAAGCTACAGAGGATATAGAAAAGATGGCAGCCATCGTACCCAGTGACAAGCCTTATATGAAGACAGGGGTATTGGAAACTTGGAAAAAAAGGATTCCTTGGCTATTGCTTTTAATGATTTCTGCTACCTTTACAGGTAGTATTATTACTTCCTTTGAGGAAGCTTTAGGTGTTTTTCCTATTCTTACTGCTTTTATTCCCATGCTGATGGATACAGGAGGCAATGCAGGAGGACAGGCCAGTGTAACGATTATCCGAGGCCTGTCCCTGAATGAGATTCACTATTTTGATGTGCCAAAGATTCTTTTTAAGGAGTTAAGAGTAGCCTTGCTGTGTGGAGCTACCTTAATGGGTGCCTATTTTGCCAAGCTGATGGTATGGGATAGAGTAGCATTAGATGTAGCTTTAGTGGTCTGTCTGACCCTGCTGGCCACGATTACAATTGCCAAGATGATTGGCTGCACTCTGCCTGTAATGGCAAAGAGACTGGGATTTGACCCTGCAGTTATGGCCAGTCCCTTTATTACAACGATAGTGGATGCCCTTTCCCTGCTTATCTATTTTGGGATTGCAACCAGGATTCTCCACTTATAGGTAGGAAGTCATCAGTTTTGCCTAGCTGCTGCCCGTTTTCTTTGAGTGGAATCCAGGATTTTTTTTCGGATTCTCAGGGAGACAGGAGTAACCTCCAGCAGCTCATCTGTATCAATAAACTCCAATGCCTGCTCTAAGCTTAAGATTTTGGGAGGAGTCAGGCGAAGTGCTTCGTCTGCACTGGAGGAACGGGTATTGGTGAGCTGCTTCTTTTTACATACATTCAGTTCCATGTCTTCTCCTCGGCTGTTCTGTCCTACTACCATTCCTGCATAGACCTTTTCTCCAGGAGCAATAAAAAGAGTTCCTCTTTCCTGAGCGTTATAAAGTCCATAAGTAATCGCCTCTCCGGCCTCAAAGGCAATTAAAGAGCCTTGCTTCCGATACTGAATGTCTCCCTTATAAGGACCATAGCCATTAAAGCTGCTGTTCATTATTCCATTGCCCCGGGTATCCGTCAAAAATTCCCCTCGATAGCCAATCAATCCTCTGGAAGGGATAGAAAATTCCAGACGGGTATAGCCGCCTGACCCTGTTCCCATGTGAAGCAGTTCACCCTTTCTCTGGCTGAGCTTTTCGATAACAATACCTGAAAATTCTTCGGGAACGTCAATATAGGTAAGCTCCATTGGCTCCAGTTTATGGCCATTTTCATCGGTTTTATAGAGTACCTGAGCCTTGCTGACAGCAAATTCATAGCCTTCTCTGCGCATATTTTCAATTAAGACAGACAGGTGTAGCTCTCCTCGTCCGGCTACCCGAAAGATTTCAGTCGTATCCGTTTCCTCCACTCTTAGGGAAACATCCGTATTCAGCTCCCGGAACAGACGTTCCCGCAGATGGCGACTGGTGACATATTTCCCTTCTTTTCCTGCCAGAGGAGAATCGTTGACCAGAAAATGCATAGCAATCGTAGGCTCTGAAATCTTCTGGAAAGGGATGGGGTGAGGATGTTCCGGAGAGCAGAGGGTGTCACCAATATGGAGGTCAGCGATACCGGAGATGGCAACGATGGAGCCGATGGTTGCCTCTCGGACTTCTGTTCTATTTAATCCATCAAATTCATATAGTTTACTAATCTTTACCTTTTGCTGCTTATCCGGCTCGTGATGGTTGACAATAACTACCTCCTGATTGACTCGAACAGAACCGTTATCTACCTTTCCCACTCCGATTCTGCCCACATATTCATTATAGTCGATGGTACTGATTAGTACCTGGGTTCCTGCCTCAGGGTCACCAACAGGAGCAGGAATGTAGTTGAGAATGGTTTCAAAAAGAGGAATCATATCGGTTCCTTTCTGATCAATATCCAAAGAAGCAATTCCTGTTTTGGCAGAGGCAAAGAGGAAAGGACAATCCAGCTGTTCTTCACTGGCATCCAGGTCGATAAACAGTTCCAGCACCTCATCAATAACCTCTCGGGGCCGGGCCTCCGGACGGTCGATTTTATTAATACATACAATCACTGGAAGTCCCAACTCCAAGGCTCTGTGCAGTACAAATTTAGTTTGGGGCATGGCACCTTCAAAAGCATCTACAACAAGGATTACTCCGTTTACCATCTTTAGGACACGTTCCACCTCTCCGCCAAAATCAGCATGTCCCGGAGTATCAATAATATTAATCTTAGTATTTTTATAGGTAACTGCCGTATTTTTAGAAAGAATGGTAATTCCCCGCTCTCTTTCGATGTCATTGGAATCCATAATCCTTTCGGCAACTTCCTGATTTTCACGGAAAACCCCACTTTGCTTCAATAATTCATCTACCAGGGTGGTTTTGCCATGGTCTACATGTGCAATAATTGCTATGTTTCTTACATCTTCTCTAGCCTGTTTCATAAATAAAGCTATACTCCCTTCCAGGTTAATGTGTCAAAGTGGATATTGTCATCCACTTTACTGCTTACTTAGTATCTTATCACCGTAAAGTGATAATTCAATTAAAAATTTAGCTTGCATCTGATTTCAAACTCGTATAGTATAGCATTGTATATTTTATCTGGCAAGAAAGAATCGCGTTCAATCTGGGGCAGCAGCTCGTGGACAAATATGAC
>JAFXJR010000016.1 GCA_017532145.1 Lachnospiraceae bacterium
CACGCTCACGAAATCCTAAAAACATTCAAAATCCGCACATTTTTCTGCGAAAAATGGCTACTTTCTCATGTTTTGTGGATCCCAAGGTCATCTATTTTCATGCAAGCAAGAAAATAGATGACCTTTTGACCCTAGCATCATTCCATTTTATTATAATCAGTAAAGGGAAAGGATAAAAGAGAATAGAAGCTTTCTTAGCACAATCTTAACGTGAAAAGTAACCGCGATTTCTGGGATTGTGTACAATGATTGATACCTTTTGAATGTTTATACAAAAGGTATCTTGACAGATGTGTTTATCTATGGGAAAATAGTTTATAAATAAACAGTTTAAATATAAACAGTAAGATTGTGTACTAACAAGAGGGAGAAGACGTGAACAGTGAATTTGAGACCTTGCTTAGTGGTCAGCTATTTAAAAAGTTATATGATAAGAGGTGTATCCTGATTACGGAAAAGTACGGACTTCATAAGGTAGAGATTGAGATTCTGCTTTTTTTAAAAAAAGGGAAGCTGGATACAGCCAGAGACATTGTGGAGGCCAGACATTATTCCAAAGCTCATATTTCCCATGCTATTGAGCATTTGATGGAGCAGGGATATGTAGTGGGACAGATGGATGCCCAGGATCGTCGGTGCATCCACCTGAAACTGACAGAAGAAGCAGAGCCGGTCTGCCAGGAGCTGATAAAGCTGAGAAGAAGTCTGATGAAGACAGTTTATAAGGATGTGACAGAGGAGGAAATGCTGATACTTAAGCAGGTAGCCAAAAAAGTAGCCCACAACATCAATGCAGAATTGATGAATGAAATATAACAAAACAGGAAGGAGAGGTTGGATGAGGAACAGTAAGAAGGAACAGCTGGAAGCTTATACGACACAATATGGAGACATCTGTGAGAAGAATAACTGTATCGAGATTGAACTGTATGAAAAATATGGAGTGAAAAGGGGACTGAGGGATAAAAACGGAGAAGGTGTACTGTCAGGATTGACCAATATTTCCCTGATAAAGTCCCAGGAAATAGTAGATGGAAAACGTGTACCCTGCGAAGGACAGCTGCTTTATCGTGGATATGATGTCATCGATTTGGTAAAGGGTTTTGAACATAGCTCTCGATATGGTTTTGAGGAGATTGCCTATCTGTTGCTATTTGGCAATCTGCCTGATGCTGACCAGCTGCAGGAGTTTGAAGAGAAGCTGGGGATGCTGCGGACTCTGCCTACCAATTTTACCAGAGACGTCATTATGAAGGCATCCAGCAAGGATATTATGAATTCCCTGACCAAAAGTGTTCTGACTCTGGCCTCCTATGATAAGCAGGCGGCCGATTTGAGTATTTCCAATGTACTGCGTCAGTGTCTGATGCTGATTAGCGTATTTCCCATGCTGTCCGTTTATGGTTATCAGGCTTATAACCATTATGAAAAGGATGACAGCCTGTATATTCATCGTCCTGATGCTAAGCTTTCTACCGCAGAAAATATTCTGCGTCTGCTGCGTCCCGATATGAAGTACAGTCCTCTGGAGGCAAAGGTATTGGATATTGCGCTGGTACTACATATGGAGCATGGAGGAGGAAACAATTCTACCTTTACGACCAGAGTAGTTACCTCCTCAGGCTCGGACACCTATTCGGTTATTGCAGCTGCTATTTCCTCACTGAAAGGACCGAAGCATGGTGGTGCTAATATTAAGGTAGTGGAAATG
>JAFXJR010000115.1 GCA_017532145.1 Lachnospiraceae bacterium
AAAAACTTCTCCTCCGGCTGCCAGTACTGCCATCAAATAGGTACCTGCTACAATTCTGTCTTCCGGTATGCGATAACTGACTTCATGCAGCTGCTTTACCCCCCTGATTACCAGTCTGGTACTTCCTTCTCCTTTAATTTTTGCCCCGGCTGCTTTCAAAAATCCACATAAGGCTTCTATCTCCGGCTCTCTGGCTGCATTGGTCAAATAGGTATCTCCCTCTGCCAGTACTGCTGCCAAAAGAATATTTTCTGTAGCTCCTACACTGGGAAAGGGGAGTCTATAATCCATCCCTCTCAGACTGTCTGCCCGGGCTGTGAACATCTGCTCCTGTTCAGCAATATCTACGCCCATCTGTCTCAATGCTGTCAGATGCAGATCGATGGGCCGCTTACCAATCACACATCCCCCCGGATAGACCATAGAAGCTTCTCCCCATCTGCCCAATAAAGCCCCTAAAAGCATAATGGAAGAACGCATTCCCGTTGCTGCTTCACCAGTAATCTGATTATCTCGGATATGGGAAGCATCCACGGTTACCGTACTGCCACTGCGGCTTACCTGACAGCCCAGCTTTTCTAACAGCTTCTGCATATAATATACATCGGCAATCTGAGGACAATTCTGAATCACACTGATTCCTTCTATCAGTAGCGTAGCTGCTAAAATAGGAAGGGCAGCATTTTTGGAGCCTTGTATCTTCGTCTCTCCCTTGAGGAGCTTTCCACCATAAATATGAATAGAATCCAATGGCTCACCTTCCCTAAGATGATTTCATCTATAACTATCTATTTCATATATATGATAAAACCATAGTTATGTACCTTGTACTGAAATATCTTAAAGTTTTATAAATCTTTAAGCTTTATTCTTAAGGATACGCTCATTACTATTCCCATTTCAATCAGCAAAAACAGAACAGAAGTTCCTCCATAGCTGATAAATGGGAGAGAAATTCCTGTGTTGGGCATAGTATTAGTCACCACCGCAATATTAAGAATTACCTGAATAGCGATATGTCCCATTACTCCTACCACCAGTAAGGCTCCAAACAAATCCGGGGCATTATTGGCAATCACCATACACCGCCATAGTAACAGAACAAACATCAAAATAATGGATATACCACCAAAAAGTCCCAGTTCCTCACAGATAATGGAAAAAATCATATCATTTTGAGATTCTGGTAAAAATCCCAGCTTTTGTATACTTCGTCCCAATCCTTTTCCCAGTATTCCGCCTGAACCAATAGCATAAAGCGACTGCAAGACCTGAAAGCCTTCATCCTTAGGATAAGCTTCCGGATTGAGCCAGGCCATTACACGGTCAAAACGGAAATTGTCTGATTGAGATGCTATCTTGGTGATGATAAAAACCAAACCTACTGCTAATACACTGCCTGTTGCTGCTATTCCCATAAACACCTTATACTGGGGACTAGCTACAAACAACATAATAAAACCGATACCATAGACAATAATGGCAGAGCTTAAATTTTCGGTTACTTGCCATATAGCCAAAAACATAGGGAAAGGAAGTAAGAAAATAAACAAAAATCCCTTTACTGTCTGAATCCCTCTTCCCATCCTACTGATGAGGTTAGCCAAACAGATAATTATTCCCAGCTTAGCAACCTCTGCCGGCTGAAACGTTATTCCAAAAATCCTAATCCATCTGGTGGCTCCATTGGCTGTATAGCCTAATCCGGGTACTCGTACCAGAAACAACAGCATAATGGAACCTATGTAAGCCAGAACAGTAAACTTTTTCCATATCTGATAAGGAATAATCGCTGCTACAGCCATAAGCACCAGACCTAACAGAGTCGCCACAAACTGTTTTTTCAGATAATAGGCAGAATCTCCATCATGGTCTTTAAAGGCATCATATGAGCTGCTGGAGTAAATCATGACAAGACCAAATCCCAGCAAAAATAATATAATAAATAAAAAGCTATAGTCAAAGTATCTCTCCGGTTTTCTCTTTTTCTGCTGTCTAGTGCTTCCCACTGCCACTTACTGCTCCATCTCCTTTCCCTACCATCCGTTACAGGCTATGGACATAATCCTTAAAAAGATTGCCTCTTACCTCATAGTTGGGAAACATTCCCCAACTGGCACAGGCTGGTGAAAGTAATACTGCATCCCCCTCTACTGCCGTCTTAGTACAAATTTTTAATGCCTTCTCAAAGGTATCTGCCAGGATAATATTCGTTATTCCATGTTTTCTGGCACAGGCTTCAATTTTATCTGCTGTCTGCCCAATCAATACCAGACATTTTACCTTATTCTCAAATGCTTCTATCCATTCATCATATACATTTCCCTTATCGTATCCTCCTCCAATCAGTATCGTCGGCTTCGTCATTGCACGGATTCCCTGAATGGCAGCATCCGGGTTGGTACCCTTGGAATCATTGTAATAATCTACGCCATGCTTTGTCGCTACAAACTCAATACGATGGGCTACTGCCCGAAATCCTCTGACTACCTCCAGTATCTTTTCCATCGGCACACCCATATGCAAAGAAACCCCGATGGCAGCCATCACATTTTCCACATTGCAGATTCCTACCAGCTGCATCTCGTGAATATCCATCAACTGCTGTACCTGTTCTCCTTCAGCCAGATAAATTTTTTCATTCTCCAGATACAGTCCCTGCTCCAACCGCCTTTGGGAAGAAAAGAAGACTACTTTGGCTGGACACCGATTGGCAAATTCTCTCAGTCTCTGATCTTCATAGTTGAGTATACAGACATCCTCCTTTGTCTGACATACAGCAATTCTTTCTTTGGCTGCTGCATAGTTTTCCATCGTATGATGGCGATCCAGATGATCTGGTGTAATATTTAAAATGGCAGATACGGCAGGGCGAAAACTTGCTGTGGTTTCTAGTTGAAAGCTGCTGACCTCAGCCACCGTCACACCATTTCCCGTGATTTCCAATGCTTCTTCTGTAAAAGGCTTGCCAATGTTGCCCACCACATGAACTTCCTTTTCATTAGCCTTTAAGATTTCGCCAACCAGGGTAGTTGTCGTCGTTTTTCCATTGGTACCTGTAATCGCTGCCAACCTGCCTTTGGCATACCGATACCCCATTTCCAGCTCTCCCCATACAGGAATCCCCTGACTCCTAAGTTCCTCCACAATTCCCGTATCCACAGGTACTCCGGGACTGGGAACCAGCAGTACCACTTCCTTCCTTACCGTTTCCGGTAACACTCCCAGATAAACCTCTGCCCGACTCTTGTCTGACAATTTACTTTTAATCCAGTCAGCAGACAACGTTTGATTCGCATCATAGATTACCGGAACAGCTTCCAGAGCTTCCAGCAGCCTTGCTGCTCCCATACCACTAAGTCCCGTTCCGATAACCAATACCTTTTTATCTTTAATTTCCATAAAATCATTCCCTTTTCTTTCCAACATCTATTCTCCCTATGGAACTGCTAAAGCAGATATTTCCCCGCCTGCCCATACCTTGATTTGGTTAAACTCCTGCAAGAGCAAGCAGACATAAAACGGCTGTAGCTATGGTAAATACAGCTACCACTCTGGTTTCTGACCATCCACATAATTCAAAATGATGATGCAAAGGTGCCATCTTAAAGAATCTTTTTCCCCCTGTCAGCTTAAAATATCCTACCTGAATGATTACCGATACTACCTCCAGGGTATAAATTAATGCGACTATCGGAATAAAAAGGGGCATCTGAAGTATATAGGCAGTGGCAGCCACAAAGCCTCCCAAAGCCAGTGAACCGGTATCTCCCATAAATACACTGGCCGGATGTACATTGAAAAGTAAAAATCCCATTAAAGCCCCTACTACTGCACAGGTAATAGGCTCAATCCCACTGGCGGTTCCTATTGCCACCACCGTAAAAAAGGTAGCTATCATCACCGTTACACTGCTTGCCAGTCCGTCCAATCCATCGGTAAAGTTGGCTCCATTTACCGTAGCAAGCATGACGAAAAACAACAGCGGCAGATTCCAGATTCCCAAATCCAGATACTGATTGGGCCAGAAGGGAATTTTCATTGCCAAAGAAACATCTGCATACTCCGTCATATAATAGGCAAATACCCCTGTTACCAGAAACTGTCCCAGCATCTTCTGCCAGGCTCTCAGTCCCAGAGAGCGTTTCAGCACCACCTTGATGTAATCATCCAAAAATCCAATCAATCCAAATCCCAGAGTAACGAAGAGTACTGGCAGTATCTTAGGATAATCCTTCATATATATCAGGGAAGTCACTGTAATACCGAAAAGAATCAGTATACCGCCCATGGTAGGTGTACCGGATTTTTTCAGATGGCTTTGAGGACCATCATCGCGTACTGTCTGCCCCACCTTCAGCCTCCTTAAAAAAGGAATAATAAAAGGTCCCAATATCACACTTATTGCAAAAGAAACCACCACGGACATAATTACTGTATGATTCATTTTATCATTTCCATCCTTTCTGAATCAGTTCTTCCCTAATTCATCTATGTATTATAAGTCATTCTTTCCAAATAAGGAAGAATATTTTCAAAAAGCTGTCTTACAATGGGGGCTGCGATCTGTCCTCCATAGTAAACTCCCTGTGGATTATTGATAATGGCAATCGCCAGTACCTGAGGGTCGTCAGCAGGAGCAAAGCCCAAAAAGGAAGAGATATACCTGCCACTGCCTCTGGGTAAGGTCTGACTGGTAGCCGTCTTTCCTCCTACCCTGTAGCCCTCCACATAGCCATTGATTCCACTGCCGTTTTCTACTACCTGTTCCAGCATATAACGCATCTTTTCTGAAGTTTCTTCAGAAACAATATTCTCCTCCATAGGGTACTCCAACGTCTTTATTGTCTCTCCCTCACTGTTTACCACCTTGACTCCAAAATGGGGAGTCACTCTGGTTCCGCCATTGATAATAGAGGAAACTGTGGTAGCCAGCTGTACCGGAGTAATCTGGAAGGACTGACCAAAGGATATCGTAGCCAGCTCCACTGCCTTTATATTCTCCTTCTTATGCATAATGGTTCCAGCTTCTCCAGGCAAATCCACTCCTGTTTTGTTCATCAATCCAAAGCGTTTAAAATACTCATAATATCTATCTACTCCCAGCCGCATTCCCACGGTAATAAATACCGGGTTACAGGAATTCATCGTTCCCTGTACAAAATCTTCTCCCCCATGTCCACCTACCTTATGGCATCGAATCTTTCTATCCTCCACCATAATATAACCAGGACAGCTAAAACGGTCAGTCAAACTAACCACCTTTTCCTCCAAGCCGGCAGCAGCTGTAATAATTTTAAATGTAGAACCTGGCTCGTAGGTATCATTAATGCAGCTATTTCTCCACATTTGGTTGAGTGCATTCTGTTTTTCCTCCTGAGTGGTGGGTGTAATACTTCCTTCCGGCAGCGTATAGGGCTGATTTAAATTAAATTCCGGAACGTTTACCATGGCCAGAATTTTCCCATTTTTAGGATTCATCACCAAAATAGAAACACTGTCTGCCTCCTTGGTTTCCATGGCCTGTAAAGCCAGCTGTGTAGCATAGCTTTGGATATTAATGTCCAAGCTCACATGAACATCATTTCCATTTAAGGGTTCTATCCTATTTTCTCCTGCTTCCTCAATTTCCATTCCTCTGGCATCAGTAACAGTCAGGATTCTTCCCTCTTTTCCCTTTAAATATTCCTCATAGATTACCTCCAGCCCTATAATGCCCTGATTGTCGCCTCCCGTAAAGCCCAGTACCTTGGAAGCCAGTGTATCATAGGGATAGTACCTCTTATAGTCTTCATCCACCTTTACCCCATCCAAATCATAGGAGCGAATCCTGTCTCCTGTGGCCTTATCCACATTACTTTTGATTCGTTCAATGGCAGTATACTTTTCTACCCTGGCTCTTACCTCTTCCTCTGTCATACCCAGTTCTCTGGCAAGGACACGAGTCACCTCCTGGGGATTCGTAATCTGGCTATGAATCACCGAAATCGTACATACTGTACGATTATCAGCCAGTATGGCTCCTGTAGCATCCACAATTCTGCCACGGGCCGCTTTAATACTGCGTTCTCTCTCATGAAGTTCTTTGGCTGCTTCCATATAGTATTCCGATCGCCCTATCATAAGGTAGGCCAGCCTTCCTATTAAAACCAGAAATACAGCGATAAATAAAAAGAAGGTAATTACAATTTTTTTTCTAATATAGGTTTTGTTTTTTATAGGCATAGATGCAGATAACCTCATAAAAAGGTGTTACTACAATCTATTACTCTTTTTATGAGGTTATTCGTATAGATTCTACTGTTTCCTTTGAGTCAGAAGGGATTGTCATCGTCTTCTGTATGATAATTGCCTCCAGGGCTTCCTAAACCGGCAGGTGTTGCACTGCCGCTGTTGCCTATAGTATCTCCTGTTTCCGGATCAATCAGGATTCCGGTAGCAGGGTCCTTGGCATACCCGGTCTCCGGATCAATGGGAAAATCTCTCCATGCCTCTGAATAACCTGTCTGTTGTGTAACACCTTGAGAGGAACCCTGTCCCTCTGTCCCTGATTGGGTACTTCCCTGAGAGGAATCCTGTCCCTCTGTCCCTGATTGGGTACTTCCCTGGGAGGAATCCTGTCCCTCTGTCCCTGATTGAGGACTTTCCTGAGAGGTTCCCTGTTCTTCCTCACTGCCTTCCTGGGGATTACTTTCAGGCACTGGGGGAGACATAATTTCCAACTGTAATGCTTCCAACTCAGCTTTTTCTTCCTCTGTCAGTTCCTCTGTCATAAAAATTCCCAGGTACGGCAATACTTCTGTCAAAATATTTCTTACGATACGAGTGGCAAATTTTGCATCATCCTGATACTTTACATTGGCTCTGTCTACCACTACATAGATAGCAATCTGAGGATCATCTGCCGGTGCGTATCCCATAAAGGACACGACATACTCTCCATTATCACGGGGCAGTGTCTCTGCCGTCCCTGTCTTTCCTCCAATCATATAGCCGGCAGGACGAGCCGTTTTACCAGTTCCCTTTTCTCCTGTTATTACCTGATTACAATACTCAATAATCTTTTCTGAGGTAGAAGCCGAAACCGTCTGCTTTAACAGTCGCGGCTCTATATTTTCTACGGTAGCCCCACTGGGACTGATAATTTTACTCACCATATGGGGTTCATAGTAGTTCCCTCCATTAATCAGTGAACAAAAACCGGCAATCATCTGAATCATTGTCACATTAAAGCCCTGTCCAAACGAATTGGTAGCCAAATCTACCGGCTTCATCGTATCTTGATTATAAACCAAAAGAGCCGTTCTGGATTCTCCTGCTAAATCAATATTGGTTTTCAGACCAAAATTAAAAATCCGTTGATAGTCCAAAAAGGGCTGGATACCCATGGCCTCATTAATATACATCATGGCCACATTACAGGAACGTTCCACACTCTGCCCTATCGTCAGTGGACCATCTCCCCAGGTGGTATGGCAGGCGATTCTCTCTCCTCCTACCATTAAATATCCATTACAGGTATAAATCTCATCTCCTGTAATACTTCCTGTATCCAAGGCTCCTGCTACCGTAAAGGGCTTGGACACTGAGCCAGGCTCATAGGTATCATTAATGCAAAAGTTTCTCCAAAGGGCATTGAACTGCTGACTTTTTAACTCATCTGATGGAAGAGCCGCATAGCTGGCTGCAGTAATATACTCCTTCTCCTGCTTTATTCTTCCCTTTTCATCCACCATCGGTCTTCCTATCAGATTCGCCACATCCTTTGGATTATTCAAGTCAAAAACAGGATAACTGGCCATAGCCAGAATCTCCCCTGTATCCACCTCCATAATGATACATCCAGTATTATTACTGCCGCCTCTTTCCTCAAAATTGTTTCGGTATTGGTCATCAAATTTTTTCAGATACTTTTCTACAATTGCCTGAATATTGGCATCTATGGTGGTAACAATAGAATTGCCATCCACTGCAGATATTGTCGTTCTTTCCAGATTGGATTCCCCATTCAGATAACCGTATTCCCGCCCTGATGTACCATTTAACACATGATTATAATACTCCTCTAAGCCATAGAGTCCCTGATTATCACTGGTAGTAAAGCCAATGGCATCACAAGCCATCGTATTATTAGGGTATCTTCTTTTATACTCTGCTTCCAGCCAGATACCCTGGATATTTTTATTTTCATCCGTATTTTCCAACAGCTCCTGAAAAGCCTTTACTTCTTCATAGGTCTTCTGCTTTTCGAGTACATAATAGGAGGACTGCGGATGAGATGCCAGTCTTTCCCTAATCTTTGAACCATCTATTCCCAGCAAAGTCTGGGCTGCTGCAATAGTAGGCTCTGCATACTCCTTTTCTGAAAGCATAATCTTGGCATCCAGGATGATATTATATACCTTTTCGCTATATGCCAGCTTAGTTCCCTTAGCATCCAAAATATCTCCCCGTTTGGAGGGTATCGTTCTGCTATGATAGGATAGCTGGGAGATTACCTGTTTTTTATATTTTTCCCCATCGGCCCTTATAATCATTACCATACGTGCAGTAAGGACAGAAAATGCTATTAAGATGAGAAAAAACAGCACTGCCAGCTTCTTTCGCATCCAGATGGTAAAGCCCTTTGCCCACCTTCTCATCCTGCTCTTCTTCCGTCTTCTTCCAGCCGGCTTCCGCCTTCTCCTTCTTATTCTCATCCCTTCACCTACCTTACTCAGGAATATCTGCTACCTGTCTCATATAATCACTGCCTTCTCCTGAAAAGGTAATAATCTGACCTTCTTCAGCATATCCCATTCCCAACTCCTGAATGGCTATTCTCTTAATTTCCTCCAAATCTTCGCTGCTTTGAATCAGAGTATATCTTTCATCATTTTTTTCCTTTAATGTATTCAGTGTACTTTTCAGATTGGCATTGATTTTAACCTGCTTTGTTATATTCCACTGTAGAGCAATATATCCAAGCAACAAAACACCTACTACAGAAAGGGTTACTGTCAAAAACAAAACATATGCCAGGTTCATATTGTGAGCCTTTGCCCTATTTTTCCTGGCTGCCTGTAGCGTTTCCCGCCTGTTCTGCTCTCGTCTGGCCTGCTCCTTTTGTCGTCGTATTGCCTCCCTTCGCCTTCTCTCCCGTTCTGCTGCCGGTTCACGCTCTAAAGGCTCAGCATAAGCAGACCTACGCTGGGCAGATCCTCTTTCGTCTAGTTTCCTTACTGCACTTCCATGAATATAGGCTGTCCCCTGTTCTGCGTATATCTGCTGTCTTCTGTTATCCTGTCTTACCCTACGCTGTGCCATATTACCTCCTTATTTCTGTCTCTATCTGCTTACATTGATGCCATTGACTCTGTTCCTTCCCAGCCCTTCTCAAACACTCTGAGTCTGGCACTTTTAGAACGCTTATTCTGTACCAGTTCCTCCTCTCCCGGAAGAATGGGCTTCCTGGTAACTACCTTTCCTTTTGAATGATTGCCACAGAAACACATCGGAAAATCAGGTGGACAAATACAGGGATTTTCACTTTTGCGAAATGCCGTCTTTACCATTCGATCTTCCAAAGAATGGAAGGTAATTACACAAAATCTTCCTCCCGGATTCAGATAATCCATAAAATGCTCCAAAGCCTCCTGCAATACCTCCAGCTCTCTGTTACAGGCTATCCTAATCGCCTGAAATGTTCTTTTGGAAGGATGCCCGCCAGCTTGTCTCATTTTTACCGGAATGGCTGCCTTAATAATTTCATTCAGCTCACCGGTAGTCTCAATGGTCTTTTCCTGCCTGGCTCTAACGATATGCTTTGCAATATTCTTTGCAAATTTATCTTCTCCATAATCCCGAATGATTTGAAACAGCTCTGATTCTGTATAATCATTTACAATATCTCTGGCCGTCAGCTTCTGTCTGGTATCCATTCTCATATCCAGCAAGGTATCATATTTATAAGAAAATCCTCTCTCCAGGTTGTCCAGCTGATAAGAGGAAACGCCTAAATCCAGTAAAATACCATCAACTCTCCGGATACCCAGACTATTCAGTACCTCTCCTGCCTGACAATAATTGCTGCGTACAATGGTTATGCGTTCTCCAAATGAGGATAGGCGGTTTCCTGCTGCTTTTATAGCAGCTTCATCCTGGTCCAACCCAATGAGTCTTCCCTTTTTTCCCAGTCTCTTTGCTATCTCAAAGGAATGACCCCCTCCCCCTAATGTACCATCCATATAGATACCATCCGGCTTTATATTCAGTGCCTCCAGGGACTCATGTAACAAAACAGATGTATGTACAAACGGACTGTTCTTTCCTTCCATCTGCTCCTCCCTTTCCTATTTCTATTTTCACTGAATCAGGGAAGGTCCCTGATTCTCCCCACTTTTATAATGATTTTATACTATGACCCCAGCTTTGACAAGCAATAATTTTGAAATTTTTGGCAGGACTCTGGTAAGTTTTTTCCTTTATAGCAAGGATTTTGAAAAACCAACGGAAAAGTACAAAAACCCCCTCCAAGGAGGGGATTCATGATCGCTTTTATACATTAAAACGGAAAAGGATTACATCTCCATCCTTAACCACATATTCCTTACCTTCCATACCGACCAGTCCTTTTTCTCTGGCAGCTGCCAGAGAACCCTGCTCCAGCAAATCCTTATAGTTAACTACTTCTGCCTTAATAAAGCCTCTTTCAAAATCAGTATGAATCTTTCCTGCTGCCTGAGGTGCCTTTGTTCCTCTGCGAATCGTCCAGGCTCTGGTTTCATCCTCTCCTGCTGTCAAGAAGCTGTGCAATCCCAGAATATGATAGCTGGCCCTAATCAGCTTTTCCAACCCGGACTCCTTCAAGCCCAAATCCTCTAAAAACATCGCTTTTTCTTCCTCATCCAGCTCTGCAATCTCCTGCTCTATCTGAGCACAAATCAAAAATACCTCACTGCCATTTTCAGCCGCAAAGCTTCTTACTGCCTCCACCATAGAGTTGCCGGCTCCATCCTCTGCCAAATCTTCTTCTGCCACATTGGCAGCAAAGATAACCGGCTTATCGGTGAGAAGATTATAGGAAGCCAGCCAGCCCTGCTCATCCTCATCCTCCGTCTCAAAGCTCCTTGCCAGTTTGCCCTCCTCTAAATAAGTTTTGATACGCTCTAATAGCCCCAGTTCTTTTGCCAGTGTCTTATCCATTCTGGCTCCTTTACTGGTCTTGGCTATTCTTCGCTCCAATATCTCAATATCAGAAAAAATCAGTTCCAGATTAATGGTCTCTATATCCCTTACCGGGTCGATACTGCCATCCACATGAACCACATTTTCGTCCTCAAAGCAGCGAACGACATGGACAATCGCGTCCACCTCACGAATATTGCTTAAAAACTGATTGCCCAGACCTTCTCCCTTGGATGCGCCCTTCACCAATCCTGCAATATCTACAAATTCAATTACAGCAGGTGTTACCTTTTTAGACTGGTACATATCCCCCAACAGCTTTAGTCTCTCATCAGGAACTGCTACCATTCCCACATTGGGGTCAATGGTACAGAAGGGATAGTTAGCCGATTCTGCTCCTGCCTTGGTTAATGAATTAAATAAGGTACTCTTTCCTACATTGGGGAGTCCTACTATACCCAGTTTCATCTGTTTATCCTCCATTTATTATCTATTTGTAACTGTTCAGTTCGTCACCGTTACCATCGTTGCAACGACGTTTTCCTATAGTCAGCACAGCAAGTGTACCGACCTGCTGAATCGTTACCTCTATTTATTCTATCTGTTTATCCGTATCTTTTCTGCTCCTGTAGCTCCTTGTACAGCAGCTGATAGTTCTGATACCTGGACTGACTAATCTGTGCCTGCTCCAGAGCCGCTTTTACCCCACATCCTGGCTCATGAATATGGACACAACCGGAAAACCTGCATTGAGCTTCATATTTTCTAAATTCCAAATAGTAATCCTTCAGTCTTTCTTTTTCCAGCTGAAAAAGCTTCAGAGAGGTAAAACCTGGTGTATCCATCAAATAGGTTCCCTTCTGTAGGGCAATGATTTCAGAATGCCTTGTGGTATGTCTGCCTCTTCCAATCTTCTCACTGATACTGCCCGTTTCCATTCCTGCCTCCGGCTGCAGGCAGTTGATAATCGAAGATTTTCCCACACCACTGGGACCGGCTACTGCAGTGGTTTTTCCCTGCAGCAGCTGCCTTAGCTCATCCAATCCCTGACGATTTCGGACACTCACAAACAGCACTTTGCTGCCACAGCCTTCATAAACCCTTTGCAGCACCTCTTTTTCTTCTTCTGAGGCAATATCTATTTTGTTAAAACAGACAATACTCTCCAATCCCTGCTGTTCCATCATAATCAGAAAACGATCCAACAGATTTAAATTTGGCTCCGGTCTGCGAATAGAAAAGATAATCAATGCCTGGTCAATATTAGCTACTGCCGGCCGAATCAATTCATTATTCCGAGGCAACAATTCCACAATATTACCAATCCGCTTTTCTTCCTGTAAAATCTCCAGCTCTACATTGTCTCCCACCAGCGGCTTTCGATTGTCCTTACGGAAAATTCCCTTCGCTTTACACTCATATACTCTGCCCTTTGGCTTTTCTTGTGTGTGGACATAATAAAAACCTGCTATGCCCTTAATAATCTTTCCCTGCATATCCTTTCTCCGGCTCCTTTGAGCATCTATCCCTCCAGTGTAAATTCTACTTCTCTGGTAATCATTCTTTGTTCTGTAGCCCCCTCTGTAGTAATCGTCTCTCCTGTCTGGGGATCTGTATAGGTGGTAGGTTCTGTTGTTACTGTATAATGAAAGGTAATCGTTCCTTTCTGGGATTTGATTCCATTATAGTTTACCGGTATAGGAAAGGAAGTAGTCGCTGTGCTTAACAGCTGTACCCCATCTGCTGTGTCCACCGTTACCTGTACATTCAGTCCATTGACATACTGCGGATCCTCCTCTGCAGTAGGTGCCTGAATATTGCCTGTATAGCTGTAGCTGGGCTGCTTAGGACCGATACTGACTCTTAAATCTATGGCGGTACCTTTATCCACATAGGAGCCTACAGAATAGCTTTGATAGCATACCAGACCCGTCAGAGAGGTATCCTCATTATTCACTTCTGATACACTGCCAAGAGGTAAGCCCAATTCGGTCAGCTTTGCCATGGCAGTTTTCTCTGTCTCACCGATTAAATTGGGAACACGAACCTTTGTATCCTCTGCTCCCTTACTAATCTTAATAGCCACTGCCGATCCAGAGGGTGCTTTAGTACCCCCTTCAGGACTCTGGGAAATGACATGATCCTTTGGTACCTGCTCATCATAGCTTTCTGTCGTATTCACTACAAAACTTTTCTGTTTCAAAGTGGAAACAGCCTGTGCCTTAGACTGACCTACCACATCAGGAACTTCAATCCCTGTAAAACCTGCACTTACCGTTAATAAGATTTTGGTGGAGGAATCCACCGGCCTGCCGATGCCTATATTACATTCCAGCACCAGTCCCTCTTCATAATTTGTATTTTCTCTGTAGGTAACTTCTGGTGTCAGCCCCATTGCCGTCAGCTCCTGTTTTACCTCCTCCACCTGTCGCCCTACTACTTCCGGCATCTCTACCGGTGTCATTTCCTGAGGCTGCTGTTCTTCCTGTGCCTGGGTCTGATTTTGAGAAGCTCCCTGTTCTTCTGTTTCCTTTCCAAATGGCAAAATCCCCAGAGTTTTACCTACTAAAAAGAGAACGATACAGCCAATCAGTACAGCTGCTACAATGGCTAACACCGTCGTCATTCGCTCCATTCGGGAATCATATCCACTGCCTTCTTCCTCTTCTTCTCTGGATACTTCTGCCTTTGGAGAAGGCTCTTCTACTCTTCTCACCGGACGTTCTTCTGCTCTGGGTGTCTCTCTCACCGCTTCCCTTACCGGCTCTCTCACTTCTCTTAAAGGCTCTCTCACTGCTTCCCTTACCGGCTCTCTCTCTGCTTCCTTTATGGGTTCTCGCCCAGGTTCCTTCATCGGCTCCCTGACAGTCTCTCTCTTTGTTTCTCTAACAGAGCCTTCTCTTACGGATTCCCTTACCAGCTCTCTTACCGCTTCTCTGCTTTCTCTTTGGATATTCTGACCGGAGCGGGGAGAGTCTTCTCTATCCTCTCTACGAATAACCTGAATAGACTGTCGTTTAATCTGCTGCATATCCTGATCGGTAATGGCTCTGGTAGTTGCCTCCTCATCCGGACTGACCATTTTCACAAAGTCCTCCTCCGGGCTAATGAGAGACTTCTTTAAGTCTGCAATCAAATCTGCCATGGTCTGATATCTTCTGTCCGGACTTTTCTGACAGCACTTTAAGACAATCTGTTCCACACTAACAGGAATTTCTGTTACATAGTCTCTGGGAGACGGTAATGCCTCCTGAATATGCTTAATGGCAATAGCCACTGTCGTTTCTCCATTAAAGGGGACTCTTCCTGTCAGCATCTCAAACAGGGTAATACCCATAGAATAAATATCGCTTTTTTCATCGCTATATCCGCCTCTTGCCTGTTCTGGTGAGGTATAATGGACAGACCCCATTACATTTGAAGTAATGGTATTGCTGGTAGCTGCCTTGGCAATACCAAAATCTGTCACCTTTACCTTACCCTCTTTGGAAATAATAATATTCTGTGGCTTAATATCCCGATGAATAATATGATTATTATGTGCTGCTTCAATTCCCATGGAAACCTGAATGGCAATGCTGACAGCCTCCTTTACAGAAAGCCGAGCTTTTTTCTCTATATATTTTTTCAGCGTAATTCCTTCTACCAGCTCCATGACGATGTAATAAATATCGTTTTCCTCACCTACATCGTATACATTGACAATATTGGAATGCATCAGACCGGCTGCCGCCTGAGCCTCCACCCGGAATTTACTGACAAAGTTTGCATTTTCGGAAAACTCCTGCTTCAGTACCTTTACTGCCACAAAACGGTTTAGCTTATGGCACTTCGCCTTATATACGTCAGACATGCCGCCGGTACCAATCTTCTCTATAATTTCATACCGGTCTCCTATCATCATTCCTATTTTTATCATTCTAAATACCTTTGCCCCTTTCAAACGCCTTCTGCAAACGGCTCTATAATGATGACTGCTATATTGTCTCTGCCGCCGTTATCGTTGGCTGCCCGTACCAGTTCCCCTGCCTTTTCTTCCACGCTCTCCCAACTTCCTACAATCCTGTGGATTTCTTCGTCCTCCAGCATATTGGTCAAACCATCCGAGCATAGAAGAACTGTGTCTCCCTTTTCCAATTCCACACGAAAAAAATCTATCTCAACAGAAGACTTCACCCCTACCGCTCTAGTAATAATATTTTTATCTGGATGTACCCTTGCTGCCTCTCTGTTGATGCCTCCCATACGAACCATTTCCTCTACTAAGGAATGATCCCTTGTAATCTGTCGTATTCCATCATTATTTATCACATACAGTCTGCTATCCCCTACATTAGCAACCTCTAAGTATCTGCCTGCCAGACAGGCAGCTGCTACAATAGTAGTACCCATTCCTCTAAGAGCTTCATTCTCCTCAGACTTTTGCAGAATCCGATGATTGGCTGTCTGGATTGCTTTTTCCAGGAGCTTGCCTGGATTTTGCTCAATGGATTGTCTGATTTCCTCCGTAATCGTCTCTACCGCATATCTGGAGGCATAGTCTCCTGCATTATGCCCTCCCATACCGTCTGCTACAATAAAAAGATTAGGAAGGTTTCCCACTGCCTGCTTTGAGGCAAACACATAATCCTGATTCAGTTTTCTAATCCTTCCTATATCTGTAATGGAACATGTCTTCATCACGTCTAAACCTCCAGACTACCTTGATACCTACGCCTAAGCTGACCACAGGCACCGTCAATGTCTCTGCCCATTTCCCTTCTAATAGTAACATTAATTCCATTTTTTTCAAGTTTATTTTTAAATGACTGTATCTGTTGTGAAGAACTGGCCTGAAAATCTCTTTCCTTAATGGGATTTACGGGTATCAGATTGACATGACAGTTCAAAGGACCTGCCAGACCTGCCAAAGCTTGTGCCTCCTGACAGCTGTCATTCACTCCCTCTACCAGACTATATTCAAAGGTTACTCTTCTGCCTGTCTTTTCTCTGTAGTAGGCACAGGCCTCCATTAACTCCTCCAAACTGTATTTGTTGGCGATAGGCATCAGCTTTCTTCGCCTTTCGTCTGTAGTGGCATGTAGAGAAAGTGCCAGAGTAATCTGCAGCCTCTCCTCTGCCAGCTTTTTCATTTGAGGTACCAATCCACAGGTAGATACTGTTACACTTCTCTGGCTGATGTGCAAGCCGTTTTCATCTGTTAAAAGCCGGATAAATTTTAACAGATTATCATAATTATCCAGCGGCTCTCCTGTTCCCATTACCACCACATTGGCTACCCGCTCACCGGTTAAGCGAGTAATCAGATAAATCTGCTCCAACATTTCTGATGGTCGTAAGGAACGCTCCAGTCCATCCAAGGTAGAAGCACAGAAGGCACAGCCCATACGACAGCCTACCTGGGAAGAAATACAAACCGAATTTCCATGTTTATATTTCATCCAGACACTTTCTACGGTATTACCATCACCCAACTGAAACAGAAATTTTTTCGTCCCATCCTGGGCAGACTCCTGTACCCGAATCTGCTTTAACGAAGTCAATGTATATCTTTTCTGACATTTTTCTTTTAAGTTCTTGGGAAGATTGGTCATTTCCTCATAATCTCTGGCCAGCTTTATATGCAGCCACTCATACAGCTGCTTTCCCCGAAAGCTCTTTTCCCCCATCTTCTCCATATCCTGTTTCAATTCTTCCAGAGTCAGAGACTTTATATCCTTCTTTTCCTCTGGTTTGTCTATCTTTCTTCTCGTTTCGTCCATTACACCTTCACTTTCTGCCCTTATCTGCAACAGTCTTTATTTTCTTTTTCCTCTGTATTCTGACTTTATCTGCCACATTCTGCTTACTCTTTCCTATCTCTGGTAGTTTTCTCAAGGTGAATGCTCACCCTTCATCAACTGCTTTATTCCTTGATTCTCCTAAACTTCGCCAGAAAAAATCCGTCTGTTTCATGTGTTCCTGGCAGAAACTGCAGGTAGCCCTCCTGAGCCGTCTGCCTTTCGGGTATCTGAGACAATACCTGGTCTATCTCTACTGCCTCAAAGGGATAGTTTTCCAGAAACCAATGCCGGATATCCTCATTTTCTTCCTCTCGTATGGTACAAGTACTGTAGAGCAAAATACCACCTACCTTGACATATTTCCATACCGTATCCAGAATAGTTTTCTGTAAAGCAGGCAATTCTTCCAACATTTGTTCTGTCAGCTGATACCGAATATCCCTCTTTTTTCCCAAAACTCCCAGCCCGGAACAGGGTAAATCTGCCAATACCACATCTGCCTTTTCCTCCAAAGACTGATCGAAAACTCTGGCATCAAACACCTGTACCTGAAGATGGGAACAGCACATCCGCTCTGCATTTTCTTCTATCAGCCTGGTCTTTTCCTCCGAAATATCTCTGGATAATACCTGGCCTGTACCTCTTAGCTTTTCTGCTACATGGATACTCTTTCCTCCCGGAGCAGCACAGACATCCACCACCAGATTCCCTTCCTGAATACCTGCACACTCCACACAAAACATCGAGCTTACATCCTGTACCATAAAGGCTCCCTCTGCAAATCCCGCCAACCTTCTGACACCTTCCAGATGCGTCAGATTATAGGCATAAGGAAGATAGGGATGAAGCTGAATCGCCACTCCCTGTGCTGCCATTTCCTCCAACAGCCTCTCCCTTTCTTCTCCCTCTAAGCTTTCCCGAAAACGAATCGTTACCGGATGGATTCGTAATAAATCCTGCAGTATTCTCTCTGTCCTCTCCATTCCATAGCGTTTCAGCCAGATTTCCACCAGCTGCTCGGGCATGGAATACAGAACAGAAAGGTAGCTTACCGGAGATTGAACAGGGTCAGGATAGAACCTGCCCTCTGCTATCTCCTTTTTATTTCTGGCTATACTTCTAAGCACACCATTAACAAACCCCTTTAACGATTGAAACCTTCTTTTGGAAGCCAGCTTTACCGCCTCATTACAGACGGCTGAATCCGGGATTCCATCCATAAAAAGCAGCTGATACACACTCATCCTAAGAAGACTTCTTATCAATGGCTTCATTTTCTGCACAGGAGTCTTGGAGAAGGCATCCAACACATAGTCCAGCTGTAATCTACGCTCCAGTACTCCCTCTGTCAGCCTTTTAATAAACGCCTTTTCCCTAACCGGAAGATAGTCGTGCTTATCCAATACATTTTTAATCAGTATATTACTATAGGTACCCTGCCGTTCCATTTCCAACAGCATATCCAGTACCAGTTCCCTTGTATTCATCGTTATGACTCTGCTCCTTTTAGTCATTATTTCTTCGATTTCCAAACAGTAACACCAGCCGCAACAGCTGCAGTATGGAGGAAGCTGCTGCAGCTACATAGGTAAGAGCTGCAGCAGTCAATACCTTTTTACAATACTTCGTCTCCTGTCCTCCTGTAATACCACAGCTTTCCAGCATAACAAGCGCCCTGGAGGAAGCATTAAATTCCACCGGCAGCGTCACCAGCTGGAACAGTACGGATAAGGAAAATACCCAGATACCTATCTGTACCAGTGTACCATTCAGTCCCAAAAGGACACCCAATAAAACCATAGGGATACCCAGCTTAGAACCGATATTGGCTGCTGGTACCAACGTACTGCGCAGCTTCAATGGTAAATAACCCTTGTTATGCTGAATAGCATGTCCACATTCATGAGCTGCCACACCCAACGTTGCCACCGAAGCAGAATGGTAAGTGGAATCGGAAAGCCTCAGCACCTTGTTTCTAGGATCATAATGGTCGCTAAGGCTGCCACTCACCTGCTCAATCCTTACATCATGAATCCCGGAAGCCTGAAGGATACGAGAAGCTGCCTGAGCTCCTGTCATTCCGCTCAGTCCTCTTACTCCGGCATATTTTTGAAAAGTACTATTCATACTGGCACTGGCACCGATACAAAGCAAAGCCCCAATCAGAACCAGCACATAGGTTGGATCAAAATAAAAGCCTAGCATAGAATCTACCTCCATTCATTGTCATCAGGGTTCTTCTTTTCTATATATGCTTATTCCGTATGACTTATCTTGGGGAAACGATGATTTAATCAGCGTTTTCTTAGACACATCCCAGGAAGGTTCCTTCCATCAGAGGATAGCCCAACAGGAAATCCCGAACCTTCATCCGCTTCTTTCCCTCCAGCTGAACCTCTGTAATCTTTAGTAAATATTTCCCTGTTTTTACATAGAAAGCATCCTTTTCTACCTTCACGATGCTACCGACTTCCTGATCTTCATTCCGGTCATCCTCTACCGGCTCACTTTCCCATATTTTCAGGGTCTTTTTCTGATAATAAGTATACGCACTGGGCCAGGAATTTAGTCCTCTCACCAGTCGGTCAATGTAGTAAGCATCCTGATTCCAGTCAATCCTTCCCAGAGACTTTTTCAGCATAGAAGCATAGCTGGCTTCCTCCTCCTTCTGCTTTTCAGGACAAACCTTACCCTCTTCTATCTTTTCCAATGCATCCACAATCAATTCAGCACCGGCCTGACTTAACTTGTCATGGAGCGACTCTCCTGTTTCTTTTTTTGTAATAGGCACTTTACACTGAAACAGCATATCTCCTGTATCCAGTCCCTTGTCCATCTGCATAATGGTAATTCCTGTTTCCGTTTCTCCCTGGATGATTGCCCACTGAATAGGAGCCGCGCCCCGATAACGGGGAAGAAGGGAGGCATGAATATTCACACAGCCAAATCGGGGCAGCTGTAAAATCTCGGAGGAAAGAATCTGACCAAAAGCTGCCACCACAAAGATGTCCGCACCAAAATTGCGCAGCTGCTCTACTACTTCTACTTCTTTTATTTTATCAGGCTGCAATACCAAAACATCATGCTTCAATGCACAGACCTTTACTGGCGGCATCTGCAGTTCCTTTCCTCTGCCCTTTGGCTTATCAGGCTGGGTCACTACTGCTGCTACCTCATGTCCGGCCTGCAGAATAGCTTCCAGAGCAGCAACTGCAAAATCAGGTGTTCCCATAAACACTATTTTCATCCTATGGTTCTCCTTTCCAATGACGAATCTTATCCCCATCAATAACCCTTTGGGGAACATTTCATGGTTTAAACTTCATCCTCTGGGATTTCCAAATCCTCTAATTCCCCTTCTACCAGTTCTACATACAGCTTGCCATCCAGATGATCCAGCTCATGGAAGATAGCCCTGGCCAAAAGCTCCATCCCCTCCAATTCAAAAAGCTCCATCTTTTCATTATAAGCCTGTATCTTAACATAATTAGGTCTGGTTACAATCCCTGTTTTTCCAGGTACACTCAGACATCCCTCATTGCCGGTCTGTTCTCCGCTGGTTTCCAGGATTTTGGGATTAATCAGCACCAGAGGATCCTCTCCGGTTACATCAATAACAACAATTCGTTTTAGGACTCCTACCTGGGGAGCTGCCAACCCTACGCCATTAGCCTCATACATGGTTTCCAGCATATCTTCTATCAGTTCCTGAATCCGTGGTGTAATTTCCTTAACTTCCTTACAGGTCTTATTTAATACCTCATCTCCCATTTCTCTTATGTTTCTGACTGCCATAACTATCCTTTCCTTTCTTTGTCTTTTTTATTATTTTCCCTGTCTGCCTTCTATCTGTTTTACTAGGCAAAAATCCTTATTCTGTTCCTTGTTTTATTGCATTTTACTTTGTATTAATATCCTCTTATGGGGTCAAAATCAAACTGTACCATTTCCTGTTTTAATCTGCCCTGCTGCCGCTCCTGCTCTATCCAGGCTTCCAGCAGATCCTTTACCTGAATCAATCTGCCATAATCGACACATTTAATATACAATACATTTCTGTAAATATCCTGAAGCTTTCCAATAGAGGCAGGAGCCGGACCCACAAGCTGAAGTACAGGAGGGACTTCTCTAAAAGCAGCTCTCACTCTGTTTGCCATTTCTTCCGCCAGCCGGACAGTCATCTTCTCCACCGGTGAAGCTGCCAGAACAGCCAGCATATGAGCAGCTGGAGGATAGAGCATCATCTCCCGGTAAACCATTTCCTCCTCATAGAAGCTCTGATAATCCTGGTTGGCAGCATGGCGAATACAGTAATGCTCCGGATCATAGGTCTGAATCACTACCTCTCCGGATTTCTCACCTCTTCCGGCTCTTCCTGCTGCCTGTGCCAGCAACTGGAAGGTTCTCTCTGCTGCCCGATAGTCATTCACATACAAAGACAAATCGGCAGCCAGAATACCTACCAGGGTTACATTGGGAAAATCATGCCCCTTTACAATCATCTGTGTTCCCAACAAAATATCTGCCTCTCCATTAGCAAAACCGTTCAGAATTTTCTCGTAGCTTTCTTTTTTTCCAGTGGTATCTGCATCCATACGCAACACTCTTGCTTGGGAAAACTCCCGCCCAAGCAGTTCTTCAATCTGCTGTGTTCCTGCCCGAAAGCCCAGAATATACTTGGAACCACAGTCCGGACAATGACTGACTCCTTCTCTGGTATAGCCGCAATAATGACAAACCAGTCTGCCTTTTCCCTGTCCCCACTCTCTATGCTCTGATAAGGCTACATCACAATGGGGGCACTTCATCACATAACCACAGGCACGACAGGATACAAAACCTGCATAGCCCCGCCTGTTTAAAAAAAGAATAATCTGCTCTTTTTTTTTCAGCCTGTCCTCTATCAGCTCCTGTAGTCTTTTGCTAAATACAGAACGATTACCTGACCTAAGCTCCTCTCTTAAATCCACTATAGAAACTGCCGGCAGTTGTCCTCCTGCCTGCCTGACGGTCAGCTCATACAGACGATAGCTTCCCTGTTTTGCCCGGGAATAAGCCTCCAAAGAGGGAGTGGCTGAACCTAAAACTACAAAGGCATCCTGCATGGAGGCCAGCTTTTCTGCCGTTTCTCTGGCATGATATCTGGGCATGGACTCACTCTTATAAGCACCCTCATGCTCCTCATCAATAATAATCAGCCCCAGATTGGCAAAGGGGGTAAATAAAGCGGATCGGGGACCTATGATTACATCAATTTCCCCTTTTTTTGCTCTCTCACATTGATCATACCTTTCTCCTGCGGAAAGGCTGGAATTGATGACAGATACCCTGCTGCCAAAACGCAGATAGAATCTAAGCAGGGTCTGATAGGTTAGAGCAATCTCAGGAATCAGCACAATTACCTGCTTTCCCCTTTCCACCATCCCTGCAATCAAAGCCAGATAAACCTCTGTCTTTCCACTGCCGGTAATTCCATAAATCAAACAGGTACTTCTGCTTCCTTTATCATAGTGCTGCAGCATATCCTCTGCCGCAGTCTGCTGCTCCAAACTTAAGACTTTCGAGCTGCCATAGGCAGCCTTTCTGGTATCTGCTGCCTTTTCCATCCCCTGTACCGGATTTCGATAGCCGGACTGAATGGCAATCCGGATAGCTCCCTGTTTCTCCAGACGGTAAACCGTCTGAGAAGAAACATGCAGCTTTTCTGTAATTAATCGCATAGGCAGGGGACTCATCTGCAGCAGTTCCTTTAACAGTCTGGCCTGTGCTGTACTCCTTTTTTTCTCACACCTTGCCAGCAGCTCTGCCGCTTCTTCCTGTGATAACAGAAGATGGCAGCTTTTTTCCTCCAGTGCCTTTACCTTCCGCTTAACCGGAATCACGGTTTTTAATGCAGTAATCAAAGTGGAACCATACTGCTCCTTCATCCAGACAGCCAATTCAATAAAACGATTCTCTGCCCGTACCTCTCCTTCCTGTACTGCCACAATCTGCTTTAATTTTTCTACAGGAAATTCTGCCCGATCTGTTACCTCCAGTACATAGCCTTTTTTCAGTTGATTGCCTGCTCCAAAAGGAACAGATACACAGGTGCCTGGCAAAATTTTCCCCCGATATTCCTGAGGAATCAGATACTGGAAAGGGCGATCCAGCTTTTCATGCGAGATGTCGATTATAATGTTTGCAAATTTTCCTTCCATCCTCGCTCCTTTAAAATATCCCGGATTAGCTCTCTTTCATCCATTGGATATTTCACTCCCTTTATCTCCTGATAGTCCTCATGACCCTTACCCGCAAGTACAATAATATCTCCCGGCTGTCCATGGTCAATGACATAGGCAATGGCCTCTCTGCGGTCACAGATTTCCACATAGTCTCCCTCCGTCCTTCCCATTCCGATTTTAATATCCTCAATAATCGCCTGAGGCTCCTCAAATCTGGGATTATCCGAAGTAATAATCGTCAAGTCTGCCAATCTGCCGCTTACCTCTCCCATTTCATACCGCCGAATTTTGGAACGGTTGCCTCCACAACCAAACAGGCAGATTAAACGGTTGGGCTGATATTCCCGCAGTGTAGTTAAAAGACTCTCTAAACTCATGGCATTGTGAGCATAGTCAATCATAAGGGTAAACTCATCTGATACCCGAATCATCTCAATCCGCCCCTTTACCCTCACCTCCCGAAAGGCACTTCTCATCGTCTCTTCTTTTACACCGAAATGTCTGCAGATAGCGATTGCTGTCAAAGCATTATAGACACTGAACCTTCCTGGTGTAATCACCTCCACGGAAAAATCCATCAGCCCCCTTACTTCAAACAGCACACCTAATTCTCCCGGTTTTTTAATTAATTTCAGATTTTCAGCCCTTAAATCGGCCTCCTTATGGAAGCCATAGGTTTCCAATTCACAGGTATGCCCCTGAGCTACCTGTTCAAAATGGCTGTCATCTCTGTTCATCATCCCTACCTTGCACTGTCGAAAGAGCAGACCTTTACAACGTAAATAATCTTCAAAATCCTTATGCTCATTGGGTCCGATATGATCCGGTTCTATATTGGTAAAAATGCCATAGTCAAAGCAAAATCCCTGAGTACGATGCAGCATCAAACCCTGAGAGGAAACCTCCATAACCACCACATTACAGCCCTGGTCTGCCATCTGCCTGAAATACTGCTGCAATAGCCAGGATTCCGGTGTGGTATTAACTGCATGAATCCTTTCCTGACCAATAATTACCTCTATGGTACCAATGAGTCCTACCTTATAGCCTGCATGCTCCAGAATGGATTTTACCAGATAGGTAGTGGTGGTCTTCCCTTTGGTTCCGGTAATGCCAATAATCTTCATTTCCCTAGCCGGATGACCAAACCAGGCTGCGGAGAGAAATGCCATGGCATAACGGGTATCTGCCACCCGAAGCACCGTTACCTCCTTCGCCACCTCTCCTGCTCCTTCCAGCGAAACCTCCTTTTCCACTACCAGTATCCTGGCCCCCTGCCGAACCACTTCTGCAGCAAAATCGTGACCATCCACATTGGTCCCCACAATACATAGAAAAAGACACCCCTCTATTACCTTCCTGGAATCATATACCACAGCAGTCACATCCCTGTCCATGGAACCAGTTACCCATTCATACTTTAAATCTTCTAATAAATCGCTTAATAATGCCATCTTAATCCCCTTACTCCTTTCAGAGTCTTTTATGCATAAGAATGCTTACCTATAAAAATAGTATTACAAAAGAATAGCATGTAAAACCATATTTTTCAACTTATATACTCAAGTATCTGCTCTGTGCAAAGACTTTTAAAAAGTTTTTAGGAAATTCATTTTTTTTAAAGAAAATAAACACATTTTTTTCACATTTAAAGGGTATATTATAGGCAGGATAGTTGAAAACTCACTATCTCCCCCCTCATAAGAAATGCGAAAAGTCCGGTATCATCCGGGCTTTTCTGCGTCTATATTCTGTCTTTTTTATTATCTTCTTTCCACCTGTACCTTTTCTACCAGTTCCTCCACCAGCTGTTGAGAAATGTCCCCATTTTCCAAAGTTGCTGCATTGGCAGCAGAAATGGCAGCCGCATATTTCAGTGCTGTCACCCCATCCTTCTGTTTCAATAAAGACATGGCATAAGCAGCCACCACTCCATCTCCACAGCCTACGGTATTTACCGTTTTTACCAAGGGTACTTTCGCCCATAATACGTTTTCTTTTGTAATGGAAATCAGCCCTTTTTTCCCCATAGAGACTACCACATGACCAATCCCCTTTTGCAACAGTTCTTTTCCAGCCTCTGTCAGTTCCTCTATATCCCTTAACCTATGCCCTACCAGATATTCCAGTTCCTTTTGGTTGGGCTTAATCATAAAAGGACCTGCTTCCACTCCCTGTACCAAAGCTTCTCCACTGGTATCCAATATACATTTTTTTCCTTCTTTTTGGGCAATTTTGATTAACTTCTTGTAGATATCTGTTGGTATACCTCTGGCCACACTGCCTGACATCACTAACAGCTCTGAAGCTACTACTGCCTGTCTATAATCTTTTAAAAACTGTTCCATCTCCTGAGGCGATACCACTGGTCCCGGCTCCAACAGCTCCGTCACATATCCATCCTCTGCCAAAACGTTGATACTGGTTCTTGTTTCCCCTGCCACCCAGGTAAAACGGCAGTCTGTCTGAATCTTTTTCATACAGCTTTCTATAAACTCTCCGGTATACCCTCCCAGAAAGCCGGAAGTCATCACCTGATATCCATACTGCCTGAGTATTTTCGTGACATTAATTCCCTTTCCTCCTGCCATATTATGCACTGTTCGCATCCGGTTAACCTGCCCTAACATCAGCATACCTGTAGTATAGGTTTTATCTACAGCCGGATTCAATGTTACTGTTAAAATCATCCCTGTCTGTACTCCTTCCTGACAAAAACCATTTTTTAGATGAATCAAAGAATTTTTCGCTTCCAGTATGGTAAGTCGCCTGTTCTTTTTCTTATTTATAATGCTGCATAGTAATCTGCAGGCTTTCCCGCCCCTTATAGCTGTTAATAGCAGGATAATAAGTAATACTTAAGGCAATATCCACCCGTTCTCCCTGATAGAGCCGTTCCACCATATAGTCTCCTGCCTTCTGTCTGAGAAATAGCCCAAACGCTTCCAGATCTCCAAAATACAGCATATCATAGCAACCGCCTGAACCATCTGTAATCTGATACTTTCCTACATTCCTATTTTTCCCCAAAATCCTTCCACTCAGGATATGAATATCTTTCTGGGCAAAAATCGGCTTCTTATTCCCCATTCCAAAGGGTTCCAGCAACTCCAGTTCCTCCACCAGCCGTTTAGTTACATAGGAAATGGGCATCGCCACATCAATATGTACCTTTTCCTCCAAATCCTCCGGGGTTAGCCGACAGCTTTGATTAATGGCTTTACGGAACTTATCTACATTTTCTTCCTCCATAGAAAGACCTGCTGCCTGACTATGGCCTCCATATTTGGTAAAGTACTCCTTACACAGAGTCATCTCCTCATACATATGGTAGCTCTCAATAGAGCGTCCGGAGCCTTTCACCCCTTCTTCGCCCCGGGTTAATACAAAAGCAGGTCTCCCATATTTTTCTCTTAGTCTCCCTGCGATAATACCTGCCAGACTTTCGTGTACCTCTGGTAAATAGACTACTAAAATCCGATCCTTTGACAGTTCGCCTTTTTCAATTAAATCTATCGCCTGCTCCGTCCCTTGCAGAGTCAGCTCCTTCCGGCTGTCATTCAGCCCCTTCAGCTGCCCGGCAATCTCCACTGCCTGCCTGCGTTCCTTTGCCTGCAGCAGTTCCAAAGCCCTCTTTGCCGTATCCAGTCTCCCTGTGGCATTCATACAAGGACCCAGAACAAAGCCGATATGGTAGGCAGACAGTTCTTTGGCATCAATCTGGCAAACCTCCATTAAAGCCTTTAATCCTATATTTCTGGTAGAACGCATATTTTCTAATCCACACTTTACAATAATCCGATTTTCATCCTTTAACTCCATCACATCACAGATTGTCGCAAAGGCTGCGATTTCCAACAGCTCCTCCAATAGTTCCTTTTTCGCTTCTGCTTCCATATTCACTGCTTGAGCCAGCTGCTGAATCAGTTTATAGGCTACGGTAGCACCACAGATATTCTTATAGGGATAGGGACAGTCTGACTGTTTGGGATTAACCACTGCCTCTGCCTCCGGAACCAGGAAATGTCGTTCTCCATCCTGATTTTCCTCATAGGGAATTTCATGGTGATCCGTTACGATAACGGTCAGTCCCAGCTTCTTTGCCAATGTAATCTGAGGAGCAGCTGCAATCCCATTATCACAGGTGACAATGGTATCCCTGCCCTCTGCTGCTGCCTCCTCCACCAGAGAATCATTCAAACCATAACCATCCTTAATCCTATGGGGAATCACCGTATCCACATCTGCTCCACAAACGGTAAGTCCTCGCAGCAGAATATAGGAAGCACAGATACCATCCGCATCATAGTCTCCAATAATACGGATTTTAGCCTTTGTATCTATCTTTTTTTTCAAAATCTCCACTGCCCGATCCATATCCTTTAGCTGACAGGGAGAATACATGGACTCCCTGCCCCCCTTTAAGTATCTGGGGATTTCTTCTTCCGTAATATCTCTGTTACGCATCAGTCTGGCTACTACCGGATCAATGTTGTAGTCCTGAGCTATTTTGTTAAAATCAGCCTTTTTGGCTGCAATAAACCACTGTGCCATCGTTTCACCCCTATCATCCTGTCATTTTGCCATTCCCTATTCTAGCACACTCTTTTTTCTTCGTCTATCCCCTGATAAAGAGCTGATTATTGTTTGATTGTATCATTCATTTCTTTTTTCCTGAAGCATTTGAAGACCAGGCAAGTGTACAGACCTACTGAACAGTTAAGTTGACTCAATATAAAAGGCTCGAAGCATAATCAACCTATCAAGCTTCAAGCCTTTTTTCTTTTTATTCTTATCCTATCTACTCCTCATTATGTTTGCAAAATCTCTTTCCTTTTGGGAAGATACCAAATGACACACATAGAAAATAGCCCTGGTCAAGATATCATAACTCCCCGGTATATCTTTTTGTGCTTCCACATTGACCATAATCTGTGAATGTTCATTCTTTATGCCGCCTACGGATGGTATCCGTACATAGAATACAATATCGTAACTATTCAGTAGGTCTGCACACTTGCTGTGCTGACTGTAGGAAAACATAGTTGCAATCATGGGTTATCCCTAGTTCTACAGGAACAGCACTGATGCCTGCACCATAGCCCCATATACGCTTAATACTATTACTCAATTCAATGGTAAATTGTTCATCATCACTCCATACATTTCCATGTAAATTAAAATCAAGTTTCATATAAACAATTCCTATATCATTGCATGCTATATAATTATATTGGTCACTAATCCACACTTTCATCATACCATATTTTTGGCATACCTCATCTATTTGATACATTATTTTTAAAGTATCTATAACATTATTCTCTTTAAAATAGCTGGTTGGAACAATACAACTTTTCACACATTTTTTAATAGTACCAATATACTTAAATAATACACTTTGAAATAACAACTTCTCAAAAGTTGAAGAAAACCAATTATCTTCTGGAAACTCTGGATTGATAGAAACAGTTTTATTTATTTCATAATTAAAATCATTATAATATTTCAAAAAAATGTCTGTTTCGACTTCTATACTATGACCAAATACAATATGATTTAGTGGGATTTCATCATAATAATCTGGAAATTTGTTCATATCCTCAAAATAATCTATTAAAACATCTATATTAGTACTTCCCTTTATAAAATCTACCAGTAAACCACCATCATCTTCTCCCATTTTCTTTAAATAGATAAAATATTCTTTTGGAATAACAAACTGTTTATTATTTTGTGTTGCCAATTCTAAATATTTATCAATCTTTTCATTTGATGCACCTTTAATAACATTTTCCCATTTTGAATCAAATCTTTTAATGTAATCTGACAATCTTTCAAAAAAAGTGTTACTATCTCCCTTTAAAGGAATATATTCATTACTACTCATTGTTTATCTCCTTTTCCCTGTATTTGCAGAATGCATCAAGAAAAGCTTTTAAAAGAGATTTATGTCAAACAAATTAAATGAAACCCTATAGGGTTTATTTGGTGTACAAAAAAATAGAAGAAATATCATGGGAAAAAAAGAGGGATTTCAAAATCAATCCCGGATGAATTGTAGTGGATAGGTTGCTTTTAAAATTTTACCTGCCAATACTTCTTTCCCTCCTTCCATATTTATCAGTTTATGTTCTTTTCCAATATAGTTCTTATCTCATCCACCTTTTTTTCTGCCACCTTTGCTATTTGCTCCTCTGTAAATCCATTTTTATACAAACTAATAATAATCTTTGCTTCTCCAATTTCTTTTCCGATTTCTTTTCCGATTTCTATTCCATCTTCTTTGATGCCTTGGCTCAGATTGCACATCATTGCCACCTCCTCTTTGATACTATCTTCCAAAGGAATTTTGTATTCAGCTTCCATGATATTCAACTTTTCCTCTGCTGAAAGTTCTTTAGAAAACAATGTTCCCAATAAGCGATGCAGTTCATATTTCGGGTCTGCTTTCGGCAGCTTTTTCGATAACCCAATCAATACAATATTGAGCAGGTTTAGATTACCTTTCCAACCAGTATTTCCTAACCATTTTTCTCTGGTCAGATGTACATACTCCATACTGTTTTCTTTCGTATTCATACATATCCATATAGAAAAAACACGTTTGATATCATTATAATTACTGTGAGCAAAATCTCTTTCCTTTTGAGAAGATACCAAACGGCACACATAAAAAATAGCTCTGTTCAAGATGTCATAACTCCCCGGCATATCTTTTTGTGCTTCCACATTGACGATAATCTGTGAAACTTCATCCTTTATTCTACCTACGGATGGTATCCGTACATAGAATACAATATCAAACCGTATGAGTCCTTCATTGATTTCACCATATTCTCCATTTAAGCCAATTATCTGCTCTCCTTCTTTTGTCTGTACCACATTGGTTATCCCAGGTTCCACAGGAACAGTACTGATGAAGGGTTCTCCCTCAATATAGGATACTACTTCCTTGGGATCCATCCCCCTAAATTCGTCCACAGTCTTTACCAATAAATAAGCCAAAATATATTTATTCCCCAACAGACGCTTTGCCTTTTCGTCGTACTGAGTATCTTTATCTGTCACTCTAATCATCGTTTTTATTCCTGTCATGTATCTACCGTTACTGCTTTGTACTCTCCTCATTATCCTATCCTAATCCATATCTTATGCCTGCTAAGATTCATCATCCTTCATTTTTCCTTATTATACGCTTATCTTTTTGCAATGGCAATATCTACATACCACCTGTAGCTCTCTCAAGCTTTATGCCCTCTGCTTAAGTATATATGTGGTTTAGAGTGCATATCAAAAAATGTAAGCCAGAGCTACATTGGTAGATATTGTTCGTGGAAATAGGTTGCACCCTTCTTCTGCAATCCGTACAAAATGAGTGTTTACGAATTATGAAATTGTCTTATCTTGAAAAGTTTGTTTTTTCACTTTTGAAACTGAATCGTGAAAGACAGATTACTGTCCTGATTTCCAGTCATATTCTGGACGAGCTTTCCCGTTTGGCGACCCATTATGGCATCATTGATAATGGACGCATGGTAAAGGAATTAAGTGCTGAAGAACTAGAAGCAGCCTGCCGCAAGTGTGTCCGTATGAAGGTTAGTGACACTGCTGTACTGGCTCGTATTCTGGATTCTATGAAACTTGAATACAAGATCATTTCCGCAACTACTGCTGATGTATTCGCAAAGATCAACGTGACACAGCTTACTGTTGCACTGGCAAAGGAAAACTGTGAAGTGCTGTCCATACAGGAAAAGGACGAAAATCTGGAGAGCTACTATATCAGTTTGGTGGGAGGTTACAGGAATGCGTAAATTATTGTCTGCGAATTTTGCTCGACTATGGAAAAATAAGGTGTTTTGGGCAACAATTATTTGCCTTGCAGTACTGGGACAAAATTGTTACATTTTGTTTTAGATAACCTTATGGTACATAGTTCTAAGGTTTCTATTAATTATCCTCATTGAAATCTGCATATAAATAAATCTCAAAACACGGATTGGCAACATTCTGCTTTAAGTAATCAAGTAATTCAAATCTGGAATTTACAACTTCTAACTCTTGAAAATCTGAACCATACCAAAAAATCATTACATCGGATTTAGATATAATTTCTTCAATTATCTCCATGTGTTTTTCCAATTGATCTACCATCTCGTGAATGTTCTCAATAATCCATATAGCATCCGCATTTTCCTCCATAATGTATTGATTAATAACTTTTGAAAATAAGTCATGATTTAAAATAATCTCATTTATTTTCTTACCGTAATTTGATAAATCTTTTTCCGCTTTACAAATCAAAAATTGACTCATGTTAATATCCTCCCTTATCTTTCTTGCCTGTTCTGAATCGCAATGAACCATTCCGCAGAGCTTGGTCCATATAATTAATATCTTCTGCTGTCGTTTCGTAAGCTAAACATTCAGAACTGCTTCTTCCTGATACAGGATCTATATTAACTTGTGGTCTATGCGTATGCGGATTTGATAAATTATCATGCGAATGCAGATTATGAATCTGAAAATATTCACCTCCTTCGTTTGTTGGTTTTGTAGTACTAACCAAATTATAATCTTGTTTTGTAGAAATTGCTACGCCTTCATGGGTCACTATAAAATCTGCTTTTGTAGTTTGAACAGAAGGTGTACCACTCTTGACATAAACTCTTAACCCTTATATTGAACCAATCAGATACCCCTATTTTGAAAAAATGCGTACACTTCCCAAAGCCGACCACTACATCTGCTTAAAATTTTACTACATATTTTCCATTATTTCTACTACTTTTCGCCAGCACTTTCCATGGCTGGCATACGGTACTCAGTACCGCTTTTTAACATACCGTAAATAATACTTATCGATCGTCTGGATATACAAATCAGTGCCTGCTGGCTGGTCTTACCTTCTGCTTTATGTTTCTCATAATACGCACGAAAGGTTGGATGTCTTGGTGTACCCTTTGATGATACTTGTATCATCTGAATTGCAAGGAAATAAATGGTTGCTTGTAATCTTCTATTGCCTTGCTTCGTAGCCATATCCTTACCCTTACCGCTGGAAGATAAATGAAGCGGTGCTATGCCAGCGAACTGAGCCAGCTTGTTAGCATTACCGAAACGTTTGATATCACCGATTTCAGACAGAATCTTTACAGCTGTGATAAGATTTACCCCTGGGATGGTTGTTAATGTACAGTTCAGATCCTTATACATCTTTTCCAGCATCTTATCGGCTATATCTAACTCTTTATTATAGTGCTGTAAATCCCTGACAATACTAAGAGTTACCATATCCCTTTCTTCTTGATACTTGATATCTTTCACTTTATCACCTACAACCGCATTTAGAATCCTCTCGCATGTTTTGGTAGAACAGCAGTTATGGCTGACAGGAACAAGTTCTGCTCGCAAATCTTCTATATCCTTCAGATACTTTCTTGAAGGATAGTGCTCCCAAAAATAAAGTGCAGTAGGTCTACTGATATCGTTGAAAAACTGCTTGTAAGACGGATATGCGATATGTAACTGCTCATGAAGCTGATTAACCAGTCTGGTTCTCTGTTTCATAATATTATCCCTGCGATGCACCAGCTGACCAAGTGACCAGTACGCATCATTTGGACAGGCATCAGGAAGTTTATCAAGCATATTTAAGGTTGCAAGGGCAATGGCTTCTGCATCACCACTATCACTTTTGCGATACATGGCACCTCGGTGCTTTGCCTGTCGATGAGATATCGCAGTATTTACACCCTTTACAAGATACCCCTTATCAATCAGCCACACAGCCAAGGCTCTGCCGTAACCATAAGCATTCTCCAATCCAAAAACTACAGTCTTACCCTCAGTATTACACTTCTTTACTTTAGCAACAAGCTTAGGAAAATCAGCAGGTCTGCTGGGGAAAGTAATCTCTCCCAGCTTTTGATTGTAGCAGTCGATGATGACTGCTGTGTGAGTTTCTTTGTGTAAGTCAATACCCATATAAATAAAATCTTCTTTCGTCATAAAAATCAACCCCAATCTCAATGTTTGGCAAAATAATGGCAATCTCAACTGTTAAGCATCTTTCTCGGAATTACGCATTTTTCAGCAACCAAGTATGCAAGAGTGGTATAGCCTATCCACTTCTGGTCAGGCACAAAGGATTCCATACAGGAACACCGCTGACTTTCATAGAGATGGATACATCCTGCAGAACACAGGACACGAAGCAGAAGAAATCTCCTTCGTGGTGTGTGATGTTAACTCTGAACAGAAGAGGTTGCAAGTTGAATTTTTGATTTTGGAGCAGATTTTTTATATGAACCACTAAAAATGAGCAGGATTGGCTTTATGCCATAGACCAAAAACAGAGAAATAACAGTAAAGATGCACAAATTTACTATCCAAGCACACAAAACAAAGTTCTCTTGCCCCTGTGAGAGCCTGTGTTGCCCCTGTGTGCAATTTTAAGAGCGAAGTCGAGGTAGTTACCTATAATGGAAAATTTGAGCCTTATTGGGGAAATGTGAAAGACATGATTACTTAAGATAACGCCAAAATAAGTAGGGTCGAAAAT
>JAFXJR010000116.1 GCA_017532145.1 Lachnospiraceae bacterium
AGTAGCAGAGGCGGCCTATGTGATTGAGATTTCTGAGCCGGTAAAGGAAACAGTAAAGACACCTGCCTTCTCCGTGAAAGCAGGAACCTACACCCAGGCACAGAGTGTAACGATTACTTCTCCTACTGAAGGGGCTGCTATCTATTACACCACCGATGGAAAGACGCCGACTACAGACAGTACCAAATATACTCAGGCGATTTCTGTAGATAAAACCATGACACTAAAAGCGATTGCGGTAAAAGAAGGGATGAACAACAGTACAGTAGCAACGGCAGCCTATGTGATTCAGATTTCTGATTCACCTGATTCGGTAAAGGAGACAGTAAAGGCACCAACCTTCTCCGTGGAAGCAGGAACCTATACCAAGGCACAGAGTGTAACGATTACTTCGGCTACCAAGGGAGCAACTATCTATTACACCACCGATGGAAAGACACCGACTACAGGCAGTACCAAATATACTCAGGCGATTCCCGTAGATAAGACCATGACGCTGAAAGCGATTGCGGTAAAAGAAGGGATGAACAACAGTACGGTAGCAACGGCAGCCTATACCATCAAGGTGGAAGTGAAGGAAAAAGAATGGATTTTTATTGATGTACCTGTTATGCCAAGCAATTGGAAGTATGAAAGTGTAAAGTATGTATATAACAGAGACATTATGGGAGCCATTACAGGAACCAAAGAGTTTCAGCCAGACCGTCCGCTGAGCCGCTCTATGTTTGCCACAGTACTGTACCGTATGGCAGGAGAACCCCAAGTGAAATATCAGACAAAGTTCTCTGATGTACCGGCAGGAAAGTGGTATAGTAATGCGATTATCTGGGCTTATGAGAATAAGATTGTCTCTGGTATGGGAGACGGTACGTTTGGTATTGAGCGGAATATTACCCGTGAGCAGATTGCCAAAATGCTTTATGAGTATGCTAATGTATGTCAATATGATGTAAGTGCCGCCAAAGATTTAAACAGCTTTACTGATGTAAAGAGTGTGAGCGGCTGGGCAGTAAAGTATATGCAGTGGGCAACCGCAGTGGAAATGATTACCGGTAAGCCAAATGATGAAGCCAAGACCTCCTTCCGTATGGATCCTCAGGGAGAGGCTACCCGTGCAGAGTGTGCAGCGATGCTGATGCGTTTTGCAAATAAATATAAATAAGTAAATACAGACTGTCCCCTATCTCTTCAAAGGGATAAGGGGCAGTTTAATTTTAAGTAAATCACAGACGTAGAGAAATTCAACGAAATATCCACTTTGTTCCAGAAAGGAGAAAAGAGATAAGTATGATAAAATCCAGAAAAATTTTAGCACTATTGATGTCTGCTGCTTTCCTGTTTCAGCCGGTACTGAGTGTAGAAGCTATAACCACAGACAGTCAGTCTGTCCAGGTAATGACTACGCAGGAACAGACAGCTACTACATTAGATGGTATGAGTGTGGAAGCCAGATTCAGCTCCAATCATATTCGATTTAAACAGGTGGAGGGTGCTACCGGCTATCATGTGCTTCGGGCAGATGCAGAAGCGGGAGAGTATACGCAAATAACTACTGCAATAATTCCTGCTGTAGAGGGACAGGAGCAATACAGCTATATTGATGAAACAGCAGGAACCGGCAGCCGATACTGGTATCAGATACAGGCGGTAACAGCAGATGGAAATACAATAGTAGGGCCGGCACAGGATCAGTATGAGACAGGATTAGCAGCTGTCCATGGACATGCAGAGGATGAACAGTTTCATAGGGATTTTCTGGCAGATGACCAGATGAGCTTTGACGGAAATCGTATAGAAGAAGCACGGGCAGAGGAAGTAGACAGGGTGAAAGCTTTGAATACAGGAAGTATTCTTATTACTCACAGACCTGCAATTTCTGCTGCAAAAAGTGTCTTATTTACCCTAAAGTCCTCCAGTGTAGAAACTCCTGTAAATGGGGATATTCCTACAGGTGTGTTAAAAAGTATGGCTTTCTTTCAGCAAGGTGCTAATCTCCGTGTGGATTTTGGCTCTACCCTAAAAGGAACCTTTAATGGAGCAGCAGGGGTAGGGGCATGGAATAGCTATGCTTTTGTAAGCTCTACCTATACACAGGGACAGCATAACATTATTACTTCCAAGAATGGAAGTGAAATGACAAAATGGAGCAATGAAGGTTTGTCTGGTTTTTTTAGCAAGTTAAGCGAACTGGACACTCTTAGTGTTGGTGCAGCCAAAAATGGAGAGGAAACCGTTGGTGCCTATCAGGGAGAAATTGCTTTTATTACCATTACCGATGAGATTTTTTCCCAGGCTGAGCTGAATGCCTATACAGAGGCAGCTGCTATAGCAGCCAGAGGTACAGGAATTGGCATTAGAGATTTAATGTTAGACGATTCCTTTACTGATAATAACTGGGTATTTGTAGGAGGAGAGGCAGTAAGTGGTGGCTACGACCAGGTAGAGGGAGTTCGTAACTACATAGGACAGTATGAAGAATATATGCGTTTCCGCAGAGCCGGAGCAGTGAAGAGCGGCAGCAGGCAGCGTTATGTCATCAATTCCGGAAAGGAAGGAAGAACGCTTTCAGATATTGTCACACAGTATGATCTACTGGTGACACGATTTGAACCTAGAGTAGTGGCCTATCTGGTGGGAAAAGAGGATTATGCAGCGGGAGAAGCGGGAATTGATACCTTTAAGGGTAATCTAAAAAGATTTATTGACCAAACACTGGCGTTAAAGGAAGCAAACAATGATGTAGCCTTTGCGGTGATTCAGAAGCCCTTTGCGGCAAAGGATGACACGACTAATACAGTGATTGCAAAATATAGTGAGGCTATCGATGCAGTAAAGGCACAGTATGAAGAAGAACAGGCCGGAAAAATCGTTATTGTAGACCACTATAGCCAAACCAATACCACAGATTTTAAAACGAAAAAGCTAATAGAAAATGGTGTACTAAACAAAGACGGCCATTATGTGATTGGCAAACAACTGGCAGCAGAAGTGTTTGGAGACACGGCCAGCTATATGGGAAGCTGGGTGGATGGGACAGCCAATATTCGCGTGGCAGAGGAACAGCCGGATACCTATCTGACCAGTGTAATGCCCACTGTGACTGCTCAAAGTACTTCCTTACAGGTGGTTATCCCTGAAGGAAATGGGACAGAATGGGTCTATGAGCTGGATATGGAAGGAACCATAATCAGTGGAGAGGTATCTTCCAACACCTTTGAAATCTCTCATCTGGTGGAGGGAAAAGCCTATGTGCTAAAGCTTCGTTCTGCTGACGGTACGAAACAGCTTTGTACCGTGGCAGGCAGCCTTACAGAAGGAGCTACTGCAGTAAAGCATACACAGGAGCTGGATGCCAATCAGCAACGACTGGCACAGATGATGGAAGATAACGACAGAATGACATGGATATTTATGGGAGATTCCATCACCCATGGAGCCAGACTGACCTATGGCTATCGCAGTGTTCCTCAGCTTTTTGAGAGCTATCTAAGGGATGAACTGGACAGAAAAGACGATACGGTTATCAATACAGCTATTTGGGGACACGATACCAATGATACCCTGACCAATATCTATCAAAGGGTGGAAAAGTATGTACCTGATGTAGTTTCCATTATGCTGGGAACAAACGATGTGGGAACGATGACAGCAGACCGGTATGAACAGAATATGAGAGCTATTGTAGCCAAAATCAAGGCAGTCAATGAAAATGCTGTTATTATCTTCCGTACACCTATTTATGCCTGGGGGTCTGCACATAACAGACCAGTGACTCTTCCACTGTACATTGACAGACTGGAGAAGATTGTAGCAGAAGATCCGGAGATTATCCTGATTGACCAGTGGTCCTGGGGAGCAGAATACCAGACCACCTATCCATGGCTGAAGATAGAAGGTAATCAATTCCTCTTTGGAGACAATTTGCATCCCAATCCCAATGGCCATCTGGTGATGTTCCGCCACTTTGTAAAAGGAGTGGGACTTTGGACAGAGGACAGCAGACTGACCAATCTTTTCTATAAGATGGATATTACAGAGGAAGAAAATAACACCGTTCCTGCCTTAGATACACAGACAGAAGGAACCATCAGTCTTTCCATTGATAACCTAAAGACAGCAAGCGGTATTTCTGATTTGGGAGCAGTGATTCTAAAAGCAGTGAAGCAGGATGGAAGTCAGAGCTTTTCCACTGAGGTAAAGGATGGTGTGGCCACCATAGCTTTGGAACGTCTGCCTTTGGATGAAACCTATACAGTAGAGGTATCAGGCTACCGTAAGGAAGAAGCAAAAAGAATTGTTTTTGCTTCTCAGGAAATTACTTTAGAAACAGTAACAGAAACTCCTGTGGATATCAGTAAACTGCAAGCCCTGATAACAGAGGCAGAGAAAAAGGTGGAGACAGATTATGCAGAAGAAAGCTGGACTACCTTTATGCAGGCATTGGAGCAGGCAAGACAGGTACTGGCAGATACGACAAATACAGACCAGACGGCAGTAGATACAGCAAAGAACAGCTTACAGTCAGCGATAGATGGTTTGCAGGAAAAGGAGACTACTGAGGAGCAGACAGTGGAGACTCCCCTCTTTTCTGTAATAGCCGGAACCTACACAGAGGGACAAAACGTAACGATTACTTCAGCTACTGAGGGAGCAACTATTTACTATACCACAGATGGTACTGATCCTACAGCAGATAGTACAGAATATACGCAGATGATTTCCATAAGTGAATCCATGACATTAAAAGCTATTGCTATAAAGGAAGGAATGAAAAACAGTGCAGTAGCTGAAGCAATCTATGTGATTCAGATTCCTACTCCGGTAAAGGAAACTGTAAAAACCCCCACCTTCTCTGTAGAGGCTGGAACCTATACAGAGGTACAGGGTGTAACGATTACTTCAGCTACTGAAGGAGCAGCCATCTATTATACTACAGATGGTACTACTCCTACGGTAGACAGTACAGAATATACACAGGCAATTTCCGTAGATAAGACCATGACCCTGAAAGCGATTGCGGTAAAGGAAGGGATGGAAAACAGTGCAGTAGCTGAAGCTGCTTATGTAATTCAGCTGTCTGATTCACCTGATTCGGTAAAGGAGACAGTAAAAACCCCCACCTTCTCTATATCAGCCGGAACCTATACCAAGGCACAGAAGGTAACGCTTACTTCTGCCACAGAAGGAGCAACCATCTATTACACCACGGATGGTACAGCACCTACGACCAGCAGTCCCAAGTATAGTCAGGCGATTTCCGTAGATAAAACCATGACGCTGAAAGCCATTGCGGTAAAGGAAGGGATGGAAAACAGTGCGGTAGCAACAGCAGCCTACACCATAAAGGTGGAAGTAAAGGAAAAAGAATGGATTTTTATTGATGTACCTGTTATTGCAGGGCTTTGGAAGTATGAAAGCGTAAAATATGTATACAACAAAGACGTGATGGGAGCCATTACAGGAACCAAAGAGTTCCAGCCAGACCGTCCGCTGAGTCGTTCTATGTTTGCCACGGTGCTGTACCGTATGGCAGGAGAACCCCAAGTGAAATATCAGGCAAAGTTCTCTGATGTACCAGCAGGAAAGTGGTATAGCAATGCGATTATCTGGGCTTATGAGAATAAGATTGTCTCCGGTATGGGAGATGGTACGTTTGGCATTGACCGGAATATTACCCGTGAGCAGATAGCAAAAATGCTTTATGAGTATGCCAGGGTATGCCAATACGATGTAAGTGCAGTCAAGGATTTAAACAGCTTTACTGATGTAAAGAGCGTAAGCAGCTGGGCAGTCAAGTATATGCAGTGGGCCACTGCGGTGGAAATGATTACCGGTAAGCCTAACGACGATGCCAAGACCTCCTTCCGTATGGATCCGCAGGGAGAGGCTACTCGTGCAGAGTGTGCAGCCATGCTGATGCGTTTTGCAAAGAAATACGAATAAGAGAGAAAGATGGTCCTTTTTCCACTGGATAATTTCAGTGGAGGAAGGGCTATTGCTTTGGAATAAATCATGAGATAATCATTACTTTTCATGCTACGCACTCAGCAGCGGGGCGTGGAGAGAACACGTAAATTCAGCCAATGCATCATCTGCCTCGCCGTAGGCGACTTTATATGCAGAGGATACCCATTACCATTTATAGGTCAGCTGGCTGACGTGTGAATGGTAACCAGATAACCAAGGTCATTCTGAATCTATATGGCTGGTGGCTTGATTTTTCCTTTAGGTTTATTTTATAATACAATTACACTGAATATTTATTGACTGACTCCCTGACTGGTCTGTACTTTTCATCGTATGCAGCAAAAAGCCTCAGCATAGCACCGCTGTGTTTGTGTTTTTGGATATACACGCTGAAAACCACAGTCCCAGCCAAGGTATCAGTGATTTATTATTCGATGTAATAGACAGGATGCGAAAAAAGATAAAAGGAGGTCATTTTGATGAAGCCATATATCCATAAAGTACAGTATTATGAAACGGATAAGATGGGGATTACTCATCATTCCAACTACATCCGCTGGATGGAGGAAGCAAGAGTAGATTTTTTGGAACAGATTGGATGGGGATATGATAGAATGGAGGAATGTGGGATTATTTCTCCTGTAATTTCTGTAGAGTGTGCCTATCAAAAGCCCACCACTTTTAATGACCGGATTCGGGTGGAGATTCGAGTGGAAGGGTATACCGGTGTTAAGCTGACACTAAAGTATATTATGCAGGATATTTATACAGAGGAAATCGTAGCTTTGGGAGAATCCAAGCATTGCTTTTTAAGTGAGGAGGGCAAACCGGTAACTCTCTGGAAGCAGTTTCCGGAGTTGGATAACGTATTGAAGATAGGATTAAAGAGTGAAGAATAGAATGGCAGATACACAGAAAAATATTCCAATATATTTAAGAAAAAGGGAATGGCTGCTAGCAGTAATGGTCTTTCTGATAGGGCTAGTACTGGGGGGCTGCAGCAGTAAGCATAGCTTTGTAGAAGAGGGAATGGCTGCGGTAGAGGCATTGGATTACGAAACAGCTCTCCAGCATTTTGAGAAGGCTCTGTTGGAGAAGGAGGATTTGCGGCTGGTTTATAGGGGAATGGGACTGGCTTATATGGGGCTGATTCAGTATGAGGCAGCAGCAGAATGCTTGGAAAAAGCATTGGCTTCCGGAAACGGACGGCCGGATCGGATGGACTACGATATCAATTATTATCTGGCTACCGTCTATTATAAGCTGGGACAGTATGAGAAAAGCATCCAGACCTATGATGCAATTATTGCCTTAAAGCCCAAGGAAAAGCTGGCCTATTATCTCAGAGGAAGTGTGTGGATTTACAGTGATTTTGAGAAAGCCAAGGCGGATTTTGATAAGGCAGTTTCTTTGGGAAAGGAGGATTATAATCAGCTGATAGAGATTTACCAGGTATTGCAGACGCATGGCTATAAGGAAGCAGGAATAGAATATTTGCAGACAGCTTTGGCAGGACAAGCTAAATCCCTGACGGATTATCAAAGAGGCAGGATTTCTTACTATCTGGAGGATTATGAGAATGCCAGAGCCTATCTGGAAAAGGCAAAAAATGCCGGAGACTATGAAACCATTCTGCTGTTAGGACAGACTTGTGAGGCTCTGGGAGATTATAACTATGCGATTAATGTATATACTACATTTATAGAAAAGGACCAGTCCAATCCACAGGTCTATAACCGCCTGGGACTTTGCAGAATGGAACAGGGGGACTACCAGTCGGCACTGTCTGCTTTTCAGACTGGTATTGCCATCGAAAATAATGATTTGATGCAAACCCTGAAATTTAACGAAATCGTTACCTATGAGAGATTGGGAGAATTTCAGAAAGCAGCAGGATTAATGGAAAGTTATCTGCAAATGTATCCTGACGATGAGACAGCACAGAGAGAATACGTCTTTTTGAAAACCAGATAAATCCGTAAGCATCAAGGGGTCAAATGCTTTTGACCCCAACATCATGTAAAATCATAAGTAATAATAAAGTAAGATAACAAGGAGGAACTGAAAGATGATTAATAAGCTTGTAGACAGTATTAGGGAAAAGAATACTCCCATTGTGGTAGGCTTGGATCCTATGCTGAAATTTATTCCCCAGCATATCAGGGAAAAGGCTTACCGGGAGTTTGGAGAGACACTGGAGGGAGCTGCAGAAGCCATTTGGCAGTTTAATAAAGAAATTGTGGATTACACCTATGATTTGATTCCGGCAGTAAAGCCTCAGATTGCCATGTATGAGCAGTTTGGTATTGAGGGATTGAAGGTATACAAAAGAACGGTGGATTATTGCCGTGAAAAGGGACTGATTGTAATAGGAGACATTAAAAGAGGAGACATTGGTTCCACCTCAGAGGCCTATGCGGTAGGCCATTTGGGCAGGGTTCAGGTAGGAAGCAAAACCTATGCTGGCTTTGAGGAGGATTTTGCAACGGTAAATCCCTATTTTGGTACCGATGGGGTTAAGCCCTTTATTGATGTATGTCGGGAAGAAAACAGAGGACTTTTTATTTTGGTTAAAACATCCAATCCCAGCAGTGGAGAGTTTCAGGACAGACTGGTAGATGGCAGACCTTTGTATGAAATTGTAGGAGAAAAGGTGGCAGAATGGGGTGAGTCACATATGGGAAAAGACTATAGCTATGTAGGTGCAGTGGTAGGAGCCACTTATCCTGAGATGGGTAAGGTACTGCGTAAGCTGATGCCCAAAGCCTTTATTCTGGTACCGGGCTATGGAGAACAGGGTGGCAAGGGAGCCGACCTGGTGCATTTTTTCCATGAAGATGGATTGGGAGCTATCGTTAATTCTTCCCGTGGTATTATTGCCGCTTATCAGCAGGAAGCATATGCCTCCTATGGGGCAGACCATTTTGGAGAAGCCTCCAGGGCTGCAGTAGAGGACATGAAAAAAGATATTAATCAGGCTCTGGGTAGAGAATAGTCAGGGCTTGCATCTTCTTTTCACCTATGATACAATCGGTAACTGTCTGGGGAAACAGGTGAAATTCCTGTACGAGCCCGTCGCCGTAAGGCACGCCTATTATCTTATTCATCTTACCTGGAAAGCCACAATCTGGGGAAAGGCCATTGGGAAAAGTCCTGAGAAGGCTGGTCAATAAGGTGCCAAGTCGGAATATCCAGGCAGTACATCCCGGAAAAGCACTGCGAGTGCCAGTGGAAAAGGGAAATATCATAGGTTCAAAGGAGATACAATATGCGAAGGAAACGAACAAGCAAAACATCGTTGTCCTGCATCCTTTGTATGGTGCTTATTGTGGCTATGGCACTGATTACAGGTGGTTGCAGCAACAAAACTGAAGGAGGAACTTCTCAAAGTGCTGTTGTACAGGAACAGAGTACCGGAGAGGTTCAGGTACTGGGAGAGGGAAATCAGGTTTTTCCCTTAACGGTAACGGATGCCGATGGAAAGGAGACCTTATTTGAAATTCATACCGATCAGATGACAGTAGGAGAAGCTCTTCTTGAGCTGGGCTTACTGGAGGGAGAAGAAGGTCCTTATGGTCTTTATGTGAAGAAGGTTAATGGCATTACCGCAGACTATGATACGAATGGAGTCTACTGGGCCTTTTACATTAATGGAGAGTATGCCCAGACGGGGGTAGACAGCACAAAGATTACCGAAGGGGATAGCTACTCCTTTA
>JAFXJR010000117.1 GCA_017532145.1 Lachnospiraceae bacterium
GGTACCATATGCCTTGTAATCAGACACCTTATAAGCCTTCATGATGGAAGCAAATTCACTGAGTATACGACACAGTTCTCCCACCTTTTCCTGACTTAATTTTCCCGTGGTATAAGTCTCTGTTCCCAAATCAAGGCGATATCTTATATGATCTATTTCCCGGATTTTAACCTTCGGTGAAATTTCAAATATTTTCATAGACAGCTCAAAGGAGCCTACATCTATGGCAGCAAACGTCTTCATCCCTCTCACCAGCTCCTTTCAATGTACAGCCTTATCCCCTTGCTTCTTTTCATCCTTTCCCAACAGATAGTCCACAAACTGCTGTGCAGTCCTTCCGGAAAGACCGCCATGAGACAGTTCCCACCGATTAGCCTCCAGCAACAGCTCCTCCTCCGGCATAGAAATGCCGTTTCTTTCTGCCAATACCCGGACAATTTCCTGGAACAGCTTTTGATCCGGTGCTTCAAAAAAAATAGTTACACCAAAGCGACTGGCTAAAGACAGCTTTTCCTGGACGGTATCACTGGCATGAAGCTGATCCCTGCGTCCTTCTTTGTCCGCAAAGCTTTCTTTTACCAGATGTCTTCGATTGGAGGTAGCATAAATCAGCACATTCTCCGGTCTCTTCTCCAGTCCACCCTCTATCACTGCCTTTAAAAACTTATAGTCTGTTTCAAATTCCTCAAAGCTTAAATCATCCATATAGAGGATAAACTTATAATTTCTGTTTTTAATTCGGGCAATTACCTCATGCAGCTCCTGAAGCTGGTGCTTATATACCTCAATGATTCTCAATCCTCTGTCATAATATTCATTGGCAATCGCCTTAATACTGGAAGACTTTCCTGTACCTGCATCCCCAAACAACAGACAGTTGTTGGCCTTTCTTCCCGATACAAAGGCTTCTGTATTGCGAATCAGCTTTTCCTTTGCCAGCTGATAGCCTACCAAATCCTCCAGATGGACGGCAGGAATATTGACGATTGGCACAATTTCCATTCCCTCCCGGCTGTGCCGGATACGGAATGCCTTGTGCAGTCCCAGCTTTCCCACACCATATTTTTGGTAAAAGCCAGTCAGTATCTCCTTCAATTCTTCAGGAGATGCTGCCTGCCCCATTTGGACTGCCAGCTCACCGATTTGGCTGCTCATCCTGACACTGTAGCCTTCCGTCCCCTGCCTGCTTCCCTGATAGGCCAGAATCAGCTCTGAAGCCTCTATACCCAGCTTTCCTGCCAGCTTTCTCAAATCATAGTGATACCATTCCCAAAATATTGTCATATCCTGCAGTACAGCCTGATTGATGCTTCCCTCCGGTGCACCTCTCAGCTCACAGGTTCGGCTATAGCTGTTTTCATGGTTTACCAGAAAATGGGTCAGGCAGCAATGCCAGAGATTTCCTGAAAAGCCATATTGTCCGGCCATTTCCAGCAGTTGATGTACAGACTCATACCACATGCTTCTTTGTCTGTCTGCTGAACCTTCTATCAGACAGGACATACGATAAAGTAACCCATTGATGTCCAGTTCTCTGTAGATTAGTAATTCCTCTATCCTCATCTCCCACTTCCCCCTTCTGACTAATAATTCCCCAATACCTTCAGATATCGAGCCTCATCTCTCAATCCCCGCAGAGCATTCCTTACTGCACTGTCTGCCAGATTGCCATCAAAATCAATAAAAAAGCGATACTCCCAGTTTCTGTCTTCTATCGGTCGGCTCTCTATTTTATTCAGGTTGAGATTATTAAAGATAAAATGGGACAACATCCGGTAAAGGGAACCACTTTCATGAGGAATTTCAAAGCAGATACTCACCTTTTTAGCATCCTTTAAAAAGACCTTCTGGTTGGTAACCACAATAAAACGAGTAGAGTTAATATTGGATTTATTGACTCCCTTCTCCAAAACCTCCAATCCATAGGTTTGAGCGGCATGAACTCCTGCAATAGCAGCCTGAGTCCTATCCCCCTCCTGAGCCACCTTACGGGCGGCAAAGGCATTGTTACCCATACTAATCTGCTGCCATTCAGGATGCTCCTCCAAATATCGGGAGCTTTGCATCAGGGATTGTGGATGAGAGTATACGGTTTTTATCTCCTCCAGCTTGGTTCCCGGCAGTGCCAACAGACAATGCTCAATTCGGATAATCTGTTCTGCCACAATATAGTTTTCAAATTCTACCAGTAAATCATAGATTTCATTGACGATACCTGCGGTAGAATTTTCAATGGGAAGCACTGCATAGTCTGCGCTCCCCTCATCCAGAGCCATCATGGCATCCCGGAAGGAATCCACATGGATGCTGTCCACATCCTTTCCAAAATATTCCTCCATAGCCGCCTGAGTATAAGCTCCCTGTGCACCGGGAAAGACTACCCGTGCATTCCTATCCAATCCGTCTATCCCAATAAAAGGCAGACGTCCGGTCACTCCCTTTTGTGCCAGAATGCGATACTGCAGCTTCCTGCTCATGGACATAATCTGTTCAAATAATTCCTCTATCCCCTGACTATTCTCCTCCTTCCTGGTCAGAGACCTTACTTTTTGTAGCTTTTCCTGCTCTCTTACCCTGTCAAATACCTTTTTTCCTGTTTCCAGCTTATATTCGGCTACCTTTCCTGCCACCTCCATACGCTGCTCATACAGTTCCACAATCTGCCTATCAATACAGTCAATCTCTTCTCTCAGCTTTGCTAAATCCATAATATTCTACCTTTCTGAAATCTCTTGTCATCCGGCAAGCAAGCCATAACCTTAATCCAGAGTAATGTTCCATAAAATACCCTATCTGCTTAAGGCAGAGGACTTCCTTGATTCAATTATGTTTATTTATCTTATACCAAATTACACTTGATAGCAAGTATATAAAAAGCTATAATTAAGATAAATACAACGAAAGAGGTAAAGAATTATGAGTAAAAAAGTGCGAAATATCGTTATTTCCTTGTCTTTGATTTCCCTGCTTCTGCTTGTAGGTGTGGCCTGGGTACTCCTTTCTGAACGGGTTAAATTCAATGACGGCACTGCCGTAGGAAATACTGCCGGCAATCTGAATAACAATGGGTTATTCTGTGAGTGGAATGGTACTGTATTTTTCTCTAATCCCTATGACCAGGGCTGTCTTTATTCCATGTCACCGAATGAAACCAATTTTCAGAAGCTGACCACAGCCAGTGTCAGCTCCATTAATGCAGATGATAACTATGTGTATTATTATCTGGATAGCTCTGATTATGGAAAAGGACTGGGCTATATGCAGCGAACCTATGGTATCTACCGTAGTTCCCACGATGGTAAGGATGTGGCCTGTTTAAAGAGAGGAAATGCCATTACTCTCCAGCTTTGCGGCAACTATCTGTACTATCAGTTCTTTAATAATCAGAATACTAATGGAACGGAGCTTTTTAAAATTAAAATAGACAAGTCTGAAGATCTTCGGATAGAAAATTACAATGTAAATCCAGCTACCTGTGTAAATGGACAAATCTATTTTAATGGAACGGAGGAAAATCATTATCTGTATTCTCTGGATACCACTTCGGATTCTGTATCTTTAGTATGGGATCAAAATATCTGGAATCCCATCTATGATAATGGCTATTTTTACTATATGGATGTGGATTCCCACTACCGCCTTTGTCGCTACCATCCTGATGACAATACCGTAGAAATTCTTACCAATGACCGCATAGACTTCTTTAATGTATGTGGCAACTATATTTATTACCAAAAAAGCTCACCGGATACACCTGCTCTTAAGCGTATGCAAAAGGATGGAAGTGATATTGAGGTAGTGGCAGAGGGTATTTATAAAAATATCAATGCTACGTCTCAATACGTCTACTTTACCGGTATTGACTCTAACTATCCCATGTACAGAACACCACTTAATGGTCCTGTAGCAGTAACCGAATTTGCTACTGCCTCAGCAGCAGCGGTGGCAAACCAATAAGTGAACTATCCCTTAAAGAAACTGAACCGGAGGCGGTGTGCTTCCGGTTTTTCTTTTTCCCATCACCCAACAAAACAGAGACGACAGCAGCCAGCCAATTCCTGCACCCAATATATTGAAAATCACATCATCCAGCTCTGTTTTTCCACAGCTAAACAAATATTGCAGCACTTCAATCACCAGACTGACTGCTCCTGCCAGAAGGAAAACCCTTCTTCCTGATGAAAGTCTGGGAAGGGTGAGAGGTAAAAGAAAACCAAAGGGAATAAACAGCAGGATATTTTCTACCATCAGAGGCAGTTCTTCAGGTCTTTCCAGCGCTGCCAGAAAGGGAAGCAGCTCTACCTCCCTCCTTATTCCCACTCGTCGCATACCCAGAGTAACATAAAGTGTATACACGATATAGATGCTATCTATCTCCCAAAGCAGCAAAGAGGCTAATAAAGGATTCCTTCCTTTTTTTCCTTTCCACCACGCAAGGAGCAATCTGGCAATAGCCACAAGAACCACTGTCCAAATCAGCCAGCCCAGGCACTCCCTTGCATAGTACAAACTGTCTGAAATACAACGCTTGATTAATTCCATACCTTTCTTCCATATCTGTTATCCAATGGTCAACCGCCTATCCCTTTGAAGAAAGCAGAAACTGCTCCACAATATCGGCAATACGCTGACTTGCTCTGCCATCCCCATAAGGATTAGAGGCTCTGCTCATCTTCAGATATTCCTCCTGATTTTCCAATAACAGCTTGCACTGACTGTAGATGGTTTCCTCCTCTGTACCAGTCAGACGAAGGGTTCCTGCCTGGATTCCCTCCGGACGCTCTGTGGTATCCCTCATGACCAGCACCGGCTTTCCTAATGAGGGAGCCTCCTCCTGAATCCCTCCACTGTCGGTAAGAATCAGGTAGCTTTGTGCCAGAAAATTATGGAAATCCAAAACCTCTAAAGGCTCAATCAGCCGGATTCTGTTATTTTCTCCCAGAATTTCTTTGGCGGTTGTCCGTACCACCGGATTGAGATGAATAGGATAGATTACTTTTACCTCCGGATACTCTTCTACAATCCTCCTGATTGCCCGAAACATCTGTCGCATAGGCTCTCCCAGATTTTCTCTCCTATGTGCTGTAATTAAAATCAGGCGGCTGTCTGCTGCCCACTCCAGCTGAGAATGGGTATAATCCTGTTTGACAGTAGTTTGCAACGCATCAATAGCCGTATTTCCTGTAACAAAAATTCCTTCCTCCTGCCTGCCTTCTGCCAGCAGATTCTGCTTTGCCAGCTGAGTAGGAGCAAAATTCAGTTGGGCAACGATACTCACTGCCTGTCGGTTAAATTCCTCCGGCCAGGGCGAAAAAATCTGATGAGTTCTCAGCCCGGCTTCCACATGCCCTACCGGAATCTGCAAATAAAAACAGGCCAAAGCTGCTGCAAAGGAGGTCGTCGTATCACCATGCACCAGTACCAGATTTGGCTTTGCCTCCTCTAACACCCCTTTTAACCCTTCCAGCACCTTTATGGTTACATCAAACAGAGTCTGCCTCTCCTTCATAATGGAAAGATCAAAATCCGGTACTACCTGAAAAACCTCCAACACCTGATCCAGCATCTGTCGATGCTGACCAGTAACACATACACAGGTTTCTAAATCTGCTCTCCTTTTTAATTCCTTCACTACCGGACACATCTTAATCGCTTCAGGACGTGTACCAAATACCAACATTACCTTTTTCATTTTACTTTTCTCCTTATCCATGCAATCACTGCCATTACTTGTTCATTTTTAAATAGCCACAGTATAGAAAAATAAAGGATACTACCTGCCCCTATGGACATCAGGACAAATGGCAGTTCTCCCTGAATTATCACACGGATTCCCTGAATACCCACTCCCATAATGGCCGCTGCAGCTACGATTTTCACTATATAGCTTACCGAACAACGAAAGGCAATGGTTCGATAGGAATAATATACCAGCACCACCGTCACCAAAATTTCTGCTATCACAGAGGCAATGGCAGCTCCCACATAGCCTTGAGAGGGAATAAGAAGCAGATTTAAGATAAAATTGGAGGCTGCCCCTGTCAGCGTTGCCTTTAGCGTTTCTGCTTCATGATTAGAAGAAATCAACACAATATGCCCCAGAGAATAGGCCACGGAAAAGACGACAATTAAGATAGAAAGTATGTGCAGAGACTGGACTGCAGGTGCAAAATCCCTTCCATACAGCAGAGGAATAATCCTGTCTCCTATCAGCAGCATGCCAATAAAGCAGGGAACGGCCAGCAACAGAGAAACCTGGAAACCCTGTATCACCAGCTTATTATATTCCTCCCACTCCTTCTTTTGAAAATACAGACTCAATCTGGGCAAAAATACGGCACACATAGCCATAACAATAGCATATACCGTCCTGACTGTCTTCATGGAATTAGAGTAAAAGCCCAGTTCCTCCTCTGTCCTTAGTAAACCAATCATCGTAGAATCCAAAAGTGTATAAATCTCACCGGCACAGGAAGCAGCCAGCAGAATCAGGATAGCTTTTAAATGGCGTGTCAGCGTTAAGCCGGAAAAAGTAAAGCGAACATATTTTCTGGCATAGATAAAATTGGATAGATAAACCAATAGGGAAGAACCACAGTAAACCATACAGTAGATTCCCACATCCTCCTTGCTTCTCACAAAGCAGACCAGTAAAAGGAAGGACAGAATCCGGACTACCATATTCCTTTTCGTAATATATTTGTATTCTTCAATTCCCTGAAACAGCCAGTCAATATTTAAAAAATTAAAGACAATCTGAGCTGCCAGAATCAAAAGCAGATAATTCCCATTCAGTCTTGGTACAAAAAGATAGACCAGTACAAAAACCAAAGTAGAAAGCAGCGAGGCTGCCATACTGATTATCATTAATTCGGAAAAATTCTGATTTAGCTCCTTCTGTACGTCCTGGGCAGCACCTATTTTTTTGGTTCCATAATTAGGAATACCTAGTCGTGCAAAATGCACAAAATAGTTGATAATATTTTGTGCAAATGCAATCTGTCCCATACCTATGGGCAACAGAATATGAGAACAATAAATAGAAGTCAAAAAAGGAAACAGGATATTCGTTAAGCTATAAACGATATTAAATATAGAATTATAAACGATCTTCTTATCTTTCATCTTTCAGCTACCATTATACAATACTCCATACCAGCCAGAAGTAACACGCACTTATTCCTATACTAATCCAAAAACGTACCAAACTGCGATACCGGTCTGCCGATGCAAACAGATAGACAAAAATCATAGATAACGCCATAATATAATCAAAGATTCTATTGGCCAGAGGTACTGCCGCAGTCAAAGGAATAATAATCAGTCCTATATAATATATATTTAAAATCTTCCATTGGAAGCCATCCTCTTTAATCTTTTTGTCGATTAAGGGCAGCAGTCCGATAATCAGATAAAACATAGCTTTTTTGGAAATACCACCATAAAATCCAAGCTCCAGATACTGAGCATAAGCAGACATCAGATTGAGCCTCAACAGCAGCCAACGAATCAGCCACTCTGAGCAATAGGTCAGGGTATCATATATGGGGGAGCGATAAATCAAAAGCAGGATTACCCATAAATATAAATACTTTTTCTTTACCTTAAAAACAGGTAAAAACACGTAGGCCAGCAGCACAAACAGCAGCAGAATACTCATTCGGTGAAAAGTAAATGCCACAAAAATACTTAAGCCGGAAAGCAGGTATTTTTTATTCATCACCAGTCCTAACGCCAGCACACCCAACACAATGGCAATTCCACTGCGAATAGCTATCGTCTGGTAATAAAATCCAAAATAAGAGGCATAGATAGCCAAAAACAGGGGAGAGTTAAAGGCGCCTCCAAAATCCGGCTTGATATATTCCTTACAGATTAATTTTACTCCCTGATGGGCAATCAGAGTGGTAATCAACGAATAGGCAACAAAAAATCCTCTAGCAGAAAACCCCAGAAACTTAAACAGCAAACACAAAAAAACATAACCATATTCTATTCCATTATGATAATAGGCCCGAAAGAGTGAAAATTCATATCTTTCATTCAGACTCAAGCCATTATAAATATCGATATAGGCTACCGTATCCGGAAAATATAAGGGACGCAGACCAATCATCAGGGCAAAAAAAAGGAAAGAAATTCCCACAATCATTCTGCGCAGCTTTATCTCCTTTAAGGAAAAAAAGCCAAACCCGATAAATAAATTGGTAAAAATAAATACACTATATAAAACCCAATACATTGATTTCTCCTAAAAACTTATTTTTCTGAAGAATCTTCTGAGCTTTGCTTTGCTTACTCTGGGAATATAATAGCTAAAGTAGAAGCCCCACAAATCAGTAGGATAGTTGCAGCAGCTTCCCACAATACGCTTATACTCCCCTTTATGTACCCTTCTGGCAACCCTGGCATAGTGATAAAATTCCTTCGGATAAGTCCCCGCATGCAGTAAATATCCCGGCATTTCCAAAATATTTTTATGCTGACTTTTCAGGGGCAGTACATAAGAAGCAAAGCCCTTCTTCTTCCCCCGTAAACACAAATCCACGGCATAAAAATGCCAGCCATCAAAGTTAATCTCATCAAATTTCAGTTCCATAAAAACTGCCTTTTTCATCGCCACAAAGCATTCATCCAGGGTATCTGCCGATGTGACACAGCTAATGGAGCATCCACTATTTACATTCATAATACCATGATAAACGTTTCCGAATACCTGCCTTGTTTTCCCCTCAGCCCTTGCCCCCACCAAACCAAAGATTCCCTTGGGCTTAGCCTCCAGTTCTTCAATGACAGAAGCCAGTGCAGAATCCTCCTTTAACTCCAAATCCTGATGCACAAATAAAAGATTCTCCGAAGCGGCCTGGTCAATATGATAATTAAATACCTGTGCTGCTGACTTCCATCCTTCTCCTTTACCACAATAGATCAGATGCAGATCAAATTCTACGTCTTTCTGTCTGTTCAATCCGGGAAGAAGCAGGGAATTTAAAATTTCTTCCTTATTCCAACAGCAGAAAATACTGATTTTTTTCATGATTTATCGTCTCCTTTTGTGGAATCTCCCTAATTGGGTTAAAAGTTCACCAATACATCCTGACTACCTTTTCTGGACGCTGCAATACACCTGGCCTGTTCCGGATATTTTCCATATCCCAGTGCCATAATCACCACTTCACTTTTAGGAATACCAGCCAGCCTTTTTAACGCCTTTTCCGTAGAGTAAAAGTCCGGCCATTGGAAGCTGCAGCTACCGATTCCCTCGGTATGTAAGGCCAGCATCAAATAAGCCGCAAAGATTCCTCCATTTACATACCACTGAAAAATTTCATTTCCCCCAAACAGCCTTCTATCTACCGTAATCACTGCATAATAAGGAATATCCTCCCTAAAGCCCTGATTCCCCGGTATCAGCTCTGCTACCCTTCTGTTTTTTTCCCTGTCCAGAGAATAATAAACCTTCCAAGGCTGTCTGTTACAGGCAGACGGAGACTGAATCGCCATCTGAATGGCGCGTTCCATTTCCTCTAGTTGAATCCTATCATCAGCAAATTTTCTCACCGAATGTCTGGTTTTTATCAGCGTCTGAAAATCTACCTCCATCCCCTTTAACAGTTCAGCTCTTGGGATTTCCATACAGCCGGCTGGTAAACGGGAAGACCGATGGTTTACCAGCTTTTGATAGGCTTGCTCCATCTCCTTCAGACCGCTTCCCATCTCCCGTCTATGGTGTAAATAGGCTTCCAATACGGAGATACACTCTTTTTCCAGATAGGTTTCTCCCTGCTCTGTCAACAGCTGGGGAAGCAGTACCATCAGCCGTTTGGCCTTTTTTTCTCCATATCCCGGCTTTACCTTTGCCATCCCCATACCCTTTTCCAAGGCATGACACAGCAGTAATGCCTCCATTTCCTTCTCCTGCCTCATATATTTCATGCAGGAAACCTGCTCTAACCAAAAAATCCCTGTACAACAAAGCTGTGTTTTCAGATAACCGTAAAACCGCTTCAGTCTATCCTTTATCATTCTCTGCCCTTTCTTCTCCCCCTAACAACTTATCCATCTGACAACGTATCTTCTCCTGATACCGGTGAATCAGAACTAAAGCTGCCTCTACCTTTTTTTTCAATTCCTCCGAATGGTCTAAATACTCCTTAATTTGAGCGATTGCCTTCTCCTCATCCAACTCTCTTAAAGAAACCTCTACCTCATAGCCAATATTGGAAAACAGACCATAAAACTTTTTACTATAAGAAAGGGGAATGGTAGGGACTCCTGCTGACAAGGCACCAATGGTAGCGTGCATTCTGGACCCTAGAAATACATCCATTTCCGAAATATAGGATTTAGCCAGAATAGGGTCTTGATATGCCGGTGCCATAGCACAGAAGCTGTACTCCTGACAGAACTGACGGCAAACCTTTAAATCGTTTTCCCTGCTATTCTCCTCCACAGTAATCACATGAGGAAATAAAACAATTTCATAGCCCATCTGATGTAACATTACAATCAGCCTTCTGCAAAAGGAAGGATAGTCTACCCGCAGCTGAAATTGATTGTCTCCATGGTAGCCTCCATTCCAAAGCAAACCGGAGATATTGACTCCGGCCTTTTTCCCTGTACCAGCCTGCTTTCTGCTTTGATAAGGGAGAAAAAAAGCAAAATCCGTTACCACACAGACTTCCCTCCTGGTGTACCTTCTGATATCCTTAATGGACTCCTTATCCCTGGAAAATATCTGAGTGGATTTATTCAAAATATAAGAAAGTAATGGTGCTGACCACTTTGCGTCAAAAGGACCATAGGTTTGAGGCATCAGAACCAGCTTTTTACCATAATGTACAGCTAACAGCTTGTCCAGAATACTCTTCATCAGCCTTCTGCCCCCATAAATACTGCTAAAGCTGTCTCCCCCTGTAAAATCTAAAATCAGTTCGCATTGTTTGATATTGTGGATAATTTCCCGGATACTGCTTCTGTTTTTATAGGAGCGGGAAACAGAAACAAGCTTTTTTTCTTCCAGAGACATGCTCTTTGCAAATGCCTCAACTACCTCCTGTTTTTCCGAAGAAAAAACCAAGATTTTATCGATAAATGGATAATTAGCAGACAGAAAATGGAGGATACTTGTTCCTAATGCCTGAACACCCAGATTTTCGGACACACACTGGATTCCCATAATACCTACTATCATGACTTTCTCTCCTTTAAGCGGATAATCGCTGCATTCATCATTGCCGAAATCGTAAAATAGGGACTGAGCAAAAACAGACCTACCGGATGGATACCATAGTATTCCTTAATAAATAGTCTATGGCTGGTCATCAGCAGCTTCTGCCTTTCCCATGTAGAACGGATAGCCCTTTTAATACTGACAGAATGTGCATGGATATAGGTGTCCTGAATCACGCAGGAGCGAAAGCCTGCCTGCCTTAGCTTCCATCCCAGTACATTTTCCTCACCATACAGAAAAAATCTCTCATCATACATTCCATAGGTCAGCATAATCTCTGCCTTTACCATTAATAAGGACCCGGAGAGACAGTCACAGTACTTTCCTTTGACACGGATTTTCCTACACCAGAACTTAGACAGCACAGCATTTATCGTAAGAAGATAGTCTACTATATTTGTCAGATTCCAACCTGCCAGCTGCCGGGCTTCCTGCTCCAGATTGATTGGCTGTCCTGTTACTGCTGCCAGAGATTCATCCCCCTCCAGCTCCTGCAGCAGATGGTCAATCAGTGACTCCTCCACGATAACATCCGGATTGGCAATTAAAATATACTTGGGATTTTCCTGTTCCTTTAAATAACGAATCCCTGTATTGTTCCCTGCTCCATATCCTCCATTATGCTGATTCCACACCAGATGAATATCCGGATGGTCTATGGTTTCCAACACCTTCCGGGAGTCGTCCACCGAAGCATTATCTACAATGCATACTGTGGAAATATAGGGAAATCCAATCAGGGTCAGAGCCAGCTTTTTGGTATTGATGGCATCGTTATAGTTGACAATAACACAGCTACAGCAATTCGTTTTCATTTTGAACTTCGTATCCTCTCTTTTTTATCCCTATTCCCTATATTCATTATTTCGGAAGTGTCTGGCTATCGCCAACAACAGCCTTTGATTATAGGCTTCCGGCTCTGCCTCTCCCCGATGCAGACGACAGTTTGTACACAGCCCTTCATAATATGCCCTATCCTGAGAAAGCTTCTTCAATACTGCTGTCAATTCTTTCCGGCTCTTATGATGGACTGCTTCTCCTATCCCCATAGACTTTACCAATTCTGCCAGATAGGTCTGCTTGGCCACGAGGATAGGCAGCTCACACAAAATGGCTTCATAGAGCTTATTGGGCAGTGCCACCCGCACATTCCTCATATCGGCATCATACACCGCATAGATACAGTCCACCTGGCTATAGATGTCCAGAATATCCCTTTCATAATCAAAGGGACCCAAAAAGGTCACATGAGGAAAACCTGCACAGTATCGTTCAAATTCTTCTCCCTCAGCATCCTCTCCTGCAAACAGAAGATGAACCCCTGCCTTTTCTGCCGCATGAATCAACAGCTTGAGCTGTTCCTTATAGCGTATCCACCCAATAAAGCCTACCGTAAACTGCTGATGCTTCTGCTTATGAAATTGATTAAAAATACCTTCCTTGGGCATATTGGGCATAAACAATACCTTCCTTTTATCAATCAGGTGCTGATAATAACAATCATAAAATTTCATTGAGGTTAATACCAGTCGGTCTACCTTCCCAATCAACGCCTTTTCCATTCCCTTTAATCCCAGAGAAATCAGTTTTTTCAGAGGATGCTTCTGCCGGTCTATCACCAGTCGGTGAAGGTCAGCAATTTCATAGATAAGCAGAGTATTTTTATGCTTTTTCTTATAACGTGCAGCAATCCAAAGCATATCCAGATTACCTACATAAATACAAGCCGGACGTAGCTGCTCCACCCTTTGATAGGCTTGTTGGAGAAACTGCAATGTCTGAGGAATCCTTTTTAAAGGATTGGTTCGGTCAGCAGGAAGGTGGACTTCCTGTACCTCTACATCCTGTAAGGAAAGATGTAAAGGCTTCTCCTCCTTATTCCAGTATACAACCCCCATAGTATAGTCTTCTTTTAACAAATCCAGACGCTTTCCATATCGATTATCCGGTTTGTGAGACAGTACCAATACAATTCTGCTTTTATCCTCTTTTTTTGCCATCCTTATGCCCACCTTCTCTTCTTATTCCGCAGCACTCTCTCAGCAGTGGGATATAAGGCAGTAAATAGTTACATACCAAAAGGGTAATCACCAGATTACCTATCCAAATACCCATCACAATAATAAAAGGAGAGCGAATCCCCAATAGCTGACAGATAATCACTCTGAATATCGTTAGCAGATAGCCATTAAACAGATATAGCTGCAGAGAGAATTTTCCACAGTCTGTTAACATCCTTCTGACTGCGCTGGTCAGCGGAAGCCATTGGAGTAATTCATATAAAACACTAATTACTGCCATCCCTCTTATAAACTTTAGTACAGCCCCTGGCTCCAATTCTCCAAATATTCGTACCAGCTCAATCAGAACATAGAGTAAAATATCTGCTCCGATTCTGGCTATTCTCCCTTTTTTTCCTGCTTCCTTTTCTTCCCAGGCCCTTTCCCAGCCTATGCCTAACCATCTGCCGGCAATAAAATAGGGCAGATAGTATACACAATAAGCAACCATCAACAAATCCGGCAGCTGGATTACCTCCTGCAGCAACAGAAGACCGGCTCCTAAAAGCAGCTCCTTCTTTCTGCTCTTACACAGCTTTTCTATCCAGGGAAACAAGAAAAAAAGCAGAAACAGTACATATAAAAACCAATAATTTCCCCCATAAAGCAATAGTCTGAGCATCCCTGCTTCTATGGATTCACTTTCATTGACTGCCCTTCCTCCATAAGCTTTTAGCACCACTGCTGCCACACCAAAAAACACATAAGGCAACAGGATTCTTTCTGCCTTTTTACGAAGAAAGCCAGGATAATCTGTACAATGGTATACTACACCTGCCAACACAAAAAACAGTTCCATATGGAAGGTATAAATAAAATGCTGAATAGCAGAACACCAGGGGACTTGTGCAATATTAACGGGATATACAATAAAAGAATGCCCCAATATCATCGCCGCTGCTGCCAGTCCTCTTAATCTGTCTACCACTTCCATCCGTCTATGGACTGTCATAAATGGTATCCTTCCTGTAAATCACAAATATTATGGCAATCCAGCACAATCTTATCCTTTAACAGCTCCATATTTTCTTTGATTTCATCATGCTTTACCATAATCACCACCATCTCCATGTCCTGAATAAATTCCTTTAAATCATGATACTGATTCGCTACAATATCCTCTTGAATAAAGGGGTCATAAACACACAAGGGCTGTGCCAGATGATGCCGTTGACTGGAAAGCAGCTGCAGGGTAGGCGATTCTCTGATATCATCAATATTTTCTTTATAGGTCAGCCCATACAATCCTACCTTTTTTAAATCCTTTAGTCCCCTCTCCTTCATAATCTCATAGATACGGTTTAAGACAAACTCCGGCATCCCATCGTTAGTTTTCATCGACTCGTCAATCACCTTGGCCAAGCTGGGATAGTCTCCCACTAAAAACCAGGGGTCTACGGAAATACAGTGTCCTCCTACTCCGGGTCCCGGCTGCAGAATATTTACCCGAGGATGCATATTGCAGATGCGGATAATTTCATATACATCCAGATTGTCATGACGGCAGATTTTTGCCAGTTCATTGGCAAAAGCAATATTTACCGCACGGAAGGTATTTTCTACCACCTTTGTCATCTCTGCAGTACGAATGTCTGTCACCACAATTTCTCCCTGACAAAACCTGGAATAAATATCTTTGATTTTTCTTCCAATCTCCGGGGAATCCACACCAATGGTTCGATTGTTATGCAGCAGCTCATACACCATATTTCCGGGAATAATCCTTTCCGGTGCATGAGCCAGATGGATATCTTCTCCGATGATTCGTCCTGATTCTGTTATCACAGGACGGATAAACCGGTCTATGGTTCCAGGGGAAATAGTCGATTCAATCACAATCACTGCACCCGGCTTACTCACCTGTACAATATCCTTTACTGCTCCCATGACATAAGAAGGATCCACCTTCTTGCTGAATTTATCATAGGGGGTAGGTACTGATACAATATAAAAATCCGTTTCCTGATATTGCTGTGAAAACCGAATCCCTGCTTGCCCGGCTCTAGCAAACAGCGCATCCAAGCCTTCTTCCTTAAACGTCGTCCTGCCTGCTTTTAACGTATCTACCAGTTCCTTATTACAGTCCGTACCGATTACCTCCAGCCCATGTGCAGCTAGCATAAGTGCTGTAGGCAGTCCAATATAACCCAGACCAATTACATTAATCATCTGTATCCACCTCTACTATTGAAATCATTATCTGTTGCTTTATCCTGTCACCCTTAGCTTTCTGTCTCAGCTCCAGAACCTCTGTCTGCTCCAGACTTCCAAACTGCTCAGAATAATAACAAAGCTCCCCCGTTCTATGCTCCATCCAGCTTCCCTTTACTGCTTCTATGGCAAACTGCAGTTTACTCTTTTTATGCAGCAGCAATCTCTCACCACTTTTTCTTCCCCTGCCAATTTGAAAATCAGGATGCAGTCTGAAATAACTGCTTACCCTGTTATTTTCACCCTGCAAGCCCCATACCCTGTCCGTCAGCTTTACCCTCTTTTCTTCCAACACTATCTGGCGTTTTATCCTTCTTCCCCTATAGGTACAGATAACACCACCAACAGATACAGGAGTATTGTCCTGAATATCCACTACCTTCATTCGTCGGCCTGTCCGATGCTCTCCCCAGCATTCTGACTGGTTTTCCCCATTCACCTGCAGGGTATTGTGAGCATAATCACTTCTGAAAAATGGACGCAGTCCGGTCTGATATTGAAAGGTTCCTGCATTGACCAGTACCGGTATACCCTTAAAAAAAAGTTCAAAGCTTAATGCATCACAATGACTGTGTCCAGTCATATAATCAGGACCAATTTTTCCACAATCAAAAAGAAGACTCAGCTTTTTATTTTCCAACTTAAAATAGCCTGCCTGGCTGAAGCTATACCTTATTTTGGGCGTATAACCGAACTCCTTTTTCAAAGCCTGCAGCAGGGAAGCGGGAGTCTTTGCCACGTTGCTCCCTGCATCATTAAACAGAGGTACCCGGATATTTTCATCAGCTTTTCCTATCTCCAGAGAATGAACCACCTCTGCCATACGATACATATTGTCCTTGATTTTTTTTAAAAACTTCCGGTTTTTCTTTTCCCTCTGTCCACCCACCAGCACTAAACGCATCAAATCCTCTAAAATACGGTTATGATACATAAAGCTTCTTTCATAATGCATCCCATCGCTTAAGATTTGCTCCTCCACTTCTCCCATCAGCAGCTTCTCATAGGTATCAGAAACGGTATCCTCCTGAAAGAACACACTGGCAATATAGACTGCACATAGATTTTCAAAGTAATGGTTGCCAAAGAGATTTTTTTCTTCATTATCCTTGATAAACAGATAGGTTCTGTACTGATCCTGTAAAAGCAGCTTCCAAAACTTTTCATCTTTACCGACAGCATCCCCCAACAGCTCCATGCAGATAAACAGATTGACTATTCTTAAAGAAGCGGTATAGGGATGCCAGGCATCGGGGTATGCCTTTTCTTCAAACCCCTGATGCCAGTCCAAGTACAGCTCCTTAAATTTTTCTACATACTGAAAATCCCCACTTTGTCTATATCTGCCTGCCAATGCCACCAGATATTCTCCATAATGCAGATTAAAATTCCATAGATGTGTCTTTTCCTTATCCTGCCATTGACCAGATTTCCATTCCATCCACTCCTCCAGCAGAAGTATTCTGTTCTGCAGCAGAGCCTCCGGTTGAAAGCGTTCTATATATTTTTTATCCAAATCCAGTCCAGAAATAGCCGTTTTCACTAATTTGGGTCTTCCCTGATATCTAAGCTCAGACCGGGGACAGGTATAGCCACTCAATCGATATTTTAATTGATAGAAAAGCTGTACCGGTCTGAAATATTTCACTGTATGAAAATAAAGGTATCCCTTTTGCCATAGATTCATATTATTTCCTGCAAATCCGCTCCGTTATTTTTATCAATCTTTCTGCGGAAACTGTTAATGAGCAGCTGTTTTTCATCAGCTCCATCGCCCGCTCCCTGTTCTGCATCACTGCTTCATCTTTATGATAAAGCCTGCAAAATCCCTCCCATAGCTCCTGTCCCTTATAAGGGCTGACAGCAATTCCAAATCCGGTTGCTTTCAGCACCCTGACTGCATCTCCTTCGGCAGCCAGCAAAACGGGACAGCCACAACCTAAGGATTCATATAGCTTTGTAGGAATACTATCCTTCAGATTACCGTTTACTAGGGGAACAAAACTCATATCTCCCGCCTGTAATACGGTATACATATCCTTATTCGGCAGCCTTCCCTCAAAGTAAACGTTGGTTAGCTTCTGCCTGGCTGCATATTCCTTTAGCTGTGCTTCTTCAGCACCTGAACCATAGAGAATAAAGCTTGTCTTCAGCCCCTGCTGCAGTGCCTTCTTTGCAATTTGAAGCAGCTGCCGTACTCCCTGAGCCAAGCCCAGATTACCTACATAAATACATCGAAAGCCCTCAAATTGCTGCAACCTTTGATACAGCTTTTCATTGATTTGATTTTCCAGAAAATGGCAATCAAATCCATTGGAAATATGGACTACCTGCCTGTTTTCTGCTTCTGCTTTCAATTTCCTAACCTTTCCCGGACTAACTGCAGTAATCAAATCGGCATGCTTTAA
>JAFXJR010000118.1 GCA_017532145.1 Lachnospiraceae bacterium
GCTTTAAAATAATGGTTACCTCTCCGGAGGTAATACTGTAATTTCCTAAAAAATCCAGAAATTTTAATAATTCTCTATCTACTGCATTGTAATTTTGTAAAACCAGCAGATTTTGCAAAAGATAAACAGAAACCTCGAAAATTAGAACAATCAGAAATCCAAACCACCAATTACTACTAAAGATGGTAGCGATGGTATAAATAAGTGCAACCAGAATCAAATTTCCGGTAATCCATAGCTCCGGTGTTAGAAAAGGCATTTTATCCGTCAATCCGCTATATATTAATTGCTGTTCCAGATGAAATAAAATACCTTTACGCGTATTCTTTAGCAGCATTCCTCTACGTTTGTCGTCCATACGTTTCTTGGCTGCCAGCTCCAAATTCTCGTATGCACGATACATTAGATTATGAATAATACTTTCTCGTTGTATCCACCAAAACAGTAAGACAAAACAAATAAGTATTTCAAAAAATAGTATTATTTTTCCAGTCATTACTCACCTACCCAAATACTTTCTCATGTACCAGCTCCCGTCGTTTACCATCCCAGCCCCGATTGATAAATACCTGCTTCACCTTGTAATGTTCCATAAAGACCATTGTTGTAAAGCATTCCATCATTTTCATCAGTTCATCCCTGGAATAGCGACTACTGTACATGGCATAGTCCACCAGCTTGTCTGTAGCTTTATTGGCAGCAGGAGCATGAATGGTAGCCGCACAAAGCTGACCGGTATAAGCGGCATTTAACAAATACAGTGCCTCATCACCCTTTACTTCACCAATTATGAAAAAGTCCACATCCATGGTAAGTCCCGCAATACTGATATTTTTCAAATCATAATTTACCTGACTTTCCCCACTTCCCGGCAAAGAATGCATAAACATCATGTCCGGATGCCTTTTGGTCGTCAACTCGTCTGCCTGCTGGGCTATTAAAATCGCCATATCATCCGGCAAAGTTTCCTTCAAAGCATTCAACAATGTTGTCTTACCCGAGGAATTGCCACCGCAAATCAGAGTCGAACCTGTGCGAAAGCGTTGTATCAATATTTCTGCCAACTCCCTGTCCAGCATTTTTCTCCGTATAAGCTCCTGCATCTCAGGAAAATCCCTTGGCACCTTACGAATACATAGATAAGGTTCTCCATAAGTATTTACTAAGGGCATGGATATGGTAAAACGCAGTATGAAATCCGGATGACTATCTGCATCTGTAAATCGCTGAATTGCATTTAGGTTAGAGATATTCACTTGGTTTTTCGTCGCCACATAATCCACAAACTGGCGATACTCTTTCTCCGATTCAAAACAAATGCTTGTAGCCATACGTTTTCCTTTCCGTTTAATACGGATGTTATCATAGCTGATAATACGGATGTCGGAGATATCATGGTCGTCAATCAGGGGAGAAATTTTGGAATATCCGAATATATATTGCTCGAATAATCCCACCAGCTCTGTAGCTTTTTCCTTGGACATATCATAGGTCACTCTTGCATAATCTTCTGCTTCCTGCAAAAAGGCTTCCCTACTCAAAATGCCCTTCTTCATCTGTATGAGGGACGGTTGTTTCTTAGTCGAATAATCGTCCACCATCTTTTTTAAATATTCTGTCATTCACTTTTACTCTTGAAACACGTCAAGAATCCCTTACACCACCCTTCTTCTCATTGTTCTTGGGAATACTTTGCTTAAATAAGCTTGATTTTAGGAATCCTAAAAAATAATTGATAAAAAGATTCGTCTGATGACGAAAGATAAAATCGATTTACGCATACTATACAACCATTCTCACAGCTTGTCAATACTGTAATTCAAAAAAAGAACCCCAAGCTTCTCACCTGAAGTTCCTTTTTATTATTCTTTACTTTTTCTACATCTGCCGAAGTTCTAAACCTCTTCCCCTGCCTCAATTCTGGCTGCCAAATCCTCCAGATACATCCACCGTTCCATCTTTTCCTCCAGAGCGGTTTCCGTCGCCTCCTTCTCCTTGGTCAGCTCATTCAGCTTCACAAAATCACGGGCGAATTTAGGTATCTCTGCCTCCAGCTTCTCAATTTTCTCCTCCAGAGCAGCGATTTCTCCTTCGATGCTTTCATAATCCTTCTGTTCCTGATAGGTAAATTTCAGCTTCTTTTTACGTCCTGCATTCCAGTTATTGCGGTCTACTTTGGCATCTGCCGAAGATGATTCGCAGGCTCCTGTACCATTATTCCTGCCACCTGCTGTCATATCTGCATCATATCCACCGGATGCCTCACGTTCCCTTTTATGATTTACGTAATCCGTATATCCACCTTCAGATTGCTGTAATGTACCATCCTCTTCAAAGGAGAAAATTCTACGAACCGTTCTATCCAGGAAATACCTGTCATGGGATACCACTATCACAATTCCCGGAAAGGTATCTAAATAGCTCTCCAGTATACGCAAGGTGGCTATATCCATATCATTGGTAGGCTCGTCCAAAATCAGTACATTAGGTGCCTCCATCAGCACCTTACACAGGTATAGCCTCCTCTTTTCTCCACCGGACAACTTACCGATTAGACCATACTGATTCTCACCGGAAAACAGGAACCTCTCCAGCAAACGAGTGGCGGTAATACGTCCTTCTGCAGTTTCAATATACTCAGCAGTATCCCGGATATAGTCTATGACTCTTTGAGTGGGCTTCATGGTATCCTCACCGATTTCCTGGGCATAATAGCCCAGCTTTACGGTCTGTCCTATAGTCACTGTACCACTGTCCGGTGCCTCCAGACCCATGATAATCTTCATCAATGTGGACTTTCCACAACCGTTTTTGCCGATAAATCCTACCCTGTCATTCTTTAAAAACAGATAGGTAAAATCCTGAATCAGTTTTTTCTCACCATAAGCCTTACTGATATGCTCCAGCTCCACTGTGGTTCTTCCCAACC
>JAFXJR010000119.1 GCA_017532145.1 Lachnospiraceae bacterium
GAATAGCCTTTGTGAATATCGTTCCACCATGGAAAAGAAGAGAACTCCCAATGCAGATTTTGTTGACCCGGCTGCATTTATCACTAAGCTGTCCGACAAAATGCAGGAAAACGGTATTTATGTAGCTGATGTAGGACAGAATCAAATTTGGTCCTGTTGCCATCATATCGTAAAAAAAGGGCGTTTCCTTACTTCCGGGGGAATGGGTACCATGGGTTATGCTATTCCTGCGGCCATGGGAGCAAAACTGGCAGCTCCTGATAAGCAGGTGGTGGCTATGTGTGGTGATGGCTCCTTCCAGATGTCCATGATGGAACTGGCAACCATGCGGCAGCATGGGGTACCAGTGAAGATTATTGTGTTAAATAATGGCTGTCTGGGAATGGTAAGGCAGTATCAGCACTTTACTTATAAAGATAACTATTCTGTAATTAACCTGTCTGGAAATCCCGATTTGGAGAAGCTGTCCGCAGCCTATGATATGGATTTTCTCCGGATGGACACAATGGAAAAAGCTGATGAGACAATTGCTGAATTTTTAAAAGGAGATCGATCTGTCCTGCTAGAATGTATGGTAGATCCGACTGCCTTGGTTTAACCATACTTTGGTTTAACTATAGGAGACTAAGGAAAGGAGAATGAGGTAGTGAAAAAGATTTATTCTGTATTGGTAGAAAACCGTTCCGGGGTTCTCTGCAAGGTAGCAGGACTTTTTTCAAGAAGATGCTTTAATATAGATTCTTTGGCAGTAGGAGAAACAGACGATCCTACCGTGTCTTGTATGACTATCGTAAGCAATGGAGATGAAAGAACGATAGAACAGATTGAAAAGCAGTTAAATAAGAAACTGGATGTTATCAAAGTAAAGACCTTTGATGAATGTAATAGTATCAGCAGGGAGCTGATGCTGGTTAAGGTAAAATATAATAGAAGCAACCGTCGGGATATTATGGAAAACTGTGACATTATGGGAGCCCAGATTGTGGATATGTCCACCCATATGATGACTATTCAGATGTGAGATGTACCTGAGCGAATCCAACTTTTTATGAATATGTTGAAGTCCATCAGTATTGTAGAGGTGGCCAGAACGGGTACATTGGCACTCCCTAAATGTAAGGAATCAGAGGGATAATACTTAAAAGTAACCGTTCAGCCCACTTCATTCGCAAAAGCATCTGTGATGCTTTAAGTAGCGGCATTGTTTTTTGCCGCTGTGCAGCTAACTTGGCTTATCCTTGGCTGCACCGCTTAATATTGACTTTTATTCCTGCACTTGCTAAAATAAGTGACGAATAAAGTGTTATTGAAAAACGGAGGGAAAATATGCAAAAGAAAGTATTTCAGCTTTTAGTAGATAATACTGCTGGTGTACTCAGTAGGATATCCGGATTGTTTTCCAGACGAGGATATAATATTGAAAGTATTACAGCAGGTGTAACTGCAGACCCCAGGTTTTCCAGGATTACTATTGTGGCTTCTGGTGATGATGAAATTCTGGATCAGATTGAAAAACAGGTAGCAAAGCTGGTGGATGTGCAGGATATTAAAATTTTGGAGCCAGGGAAAAGTGTTTATCGGGAACTGGTTTTGATTAAGGTAAAGGCAGCAGCTAAGGAAAGGCAGGCAGTTATTGCCATTGCTGACGTTTTCCGTGCCAAAATCATTGATGTGGCAACAGAAAGTCTGATTGTAGAGCTGACAGGAGATCAGTCTAAGGTAGAAGCATTTATTGCCCTGTTGGAGGGATATGAGATTCTGGAATTGGCCAGAACAGGAATTACCGGTTTAGGCAGAGGTATTGGAAATGTAACCTATCTGGGAGACGAACAGGTGATGGCCTAATGAATAAACCTTTAAGTTATCCTTTACAGGTCAGCCAGCTGCTCTGTAAAGGGTAACGGATATCGCCTGCATATAACTTTTGCAGAGGAGTCAGCCATAAAAAATGGTTGTAATAGATGCATAAATAGTATATAATGTATGAATAAATAAAAACGGAGGAAGAAAAAAATGGCAAATATCTATTACCAGGAGGACTGTAATCTTTCTATTCTGGAGGGAAAAACAATTGCTGTCATCGGCTATGGTAGCCAGGGACATGCTCATGCACTCAATGCAAAGGAGTCAGGATGCCATGTCATTATCGGACTTTATGAAGGGTCCAAGTCTTGGGCAAAGGCAGAGGCACAGGGCTTTGAGGTATACACAGCAGCAGAGGCTGCAAAGAAGGCAGACATTATTATGATTTTGATTAACGATGAGCTGCAGGCAAGCATGTATAAGGAGTCTATTGAGCCTAATCTGGAGGCTGGAAATATGCTGATGTTCGCCCATGGCTTCAATGTACACTTTGGACAGATTGTTCCTCCCAGTGATGTAGATGTTACCATGATTGCTCCTAAGGGACCTGGTCACACCGTAAGAAGCGAGTATCAGGAGGGCAAAGGCGTTCCCTGTCTGGTAGCTATTCATCAGGATGCAACCGGCAAAGCATTAGAAAAGGCTTTGGCTTATGCAGCAGCTATCGGTGGAGCAAGAGCAGGTGTACTGGAGACCACCTTCCGTACAGAGACAGAAACAGACCTTTTCGGTGAGCAGGCGGTACTCTGTGGTGGTGTGTGTGCATTGATGCAGGCAGGCTTTGAGACTCTGGTAGAAGCAGGTTATGATGAGAGAAATGCTTACTTTGAGTGTATCCATGAGATGAAGCTGATTGTAGATTTAATTTATCAGTCTGGCTTTGAGGGAATGAGATACTCTATCTCCAATACAGCGGAGTATGGCGATTACATAACCGGTCCTAAGATTATTACAGAGGATACCAAGAAGGCGATGAAGAAGGTATTGGCAGATATTCAGGATGGTACCTTTGCCAAGGATTTCCTGCTGGATATGTCCAAAGCTGGCGGACAGGCACACTTTAAGGCAATGAGAAAGCTGGCAGCTGAGCATCCTGCTGAAACAGTAGGTAAGGAGATTCGTAAGCTCTACAGCTGGAATAACGAAAGTGAAAAGCTGATTAATAACTGATAGAGAAAGATAGAAGTGATAAAAGGCACTCCTTGTTTTAGGAGTGCCTTTATGATTTATCATGATACTGTGCATCAGATACTCCTTGTTTCCTTAAACTATTTACCATAGTATCTAAGCTTTTTCTCCAGAAAGTTCTGAACCATTTTTGATTTTCAAACTAGCGCGCTGAATAAGTATTTCTAAATTGTGAATAGGAGATAATTAAGATACCTATTTTTTGAGAAAATACAGGATATTAGAAATATATCTTTTGAATAAAATCCATTCACAACAGGAGATAATATTTCTCAAAACCATAATTTTATGATACAATAGCATATGTATAATAGAGGATTGCAGCCTCACTTATACATAAAATCAGGATAGAATTTGAAAGGAGAATAACGATAAACATGGGAATGACGATGACACAGAAGATTCTGGCAGCGCATGCCGGTTTGGAAAAGGTGGAAGCAGGGCAGTTGATTGAAGCCAATCTGGATTTGGTATTGGGCAATGATATTACCAGTCCGGTAGCCATTAAAGAGATGGAAAAAATGAAGGTGGATGGAGTATTTGATAAGGATAAGATTGCTCTTGTTCCCGATCATTTTGTACCCAATAAGGATATCAAATCGGCAGAGCATTGTAAATGTGTGAGGGAATTTGCTTACCGTAACCAGATTACCAACTATTTTGAGGTAGGAGAAATGGGTATTGAACATGCCCTTTTACCCGAAAAGGGATTGACTGTGGCAGGAGATGTGATTATCGGTGCAGACTCTCATACCTGTACCTATGGTGCATTGGGTGCTTTTTCCACTGGCGTGGGAAGTACAGATATGGCAGCCGGAATGGCGACAGGAAAAGCCTGGTTTAAGGTACCTTCTGCCCTGAAGTTTAATATCGTGGGCAAACCTTCAGAATGGGTAAGTGGTAAGGATGTAATTTTACATATTATCGGTATGATTGGTGTGGATGGTGCCTTATATAAATCCATGGAATTTGTAGGAGAGGGTATCAAAAATCTAACGATGGATGATAGATTTACCATTGCCAATATGGCCATAGAGGCAGGCGGTAAAAATGGTATTTTCCCTGTAGATGAGGTGGCTATTGCCTATATGAAAGAGCATTCAACCAGAGAATATCAGATTTATGAAGCAGACTAGGATGCCGTATATGAAAAAGAGTATACCATTGATTTAAGTACCTTAAGACCTACCATAGCCTTCCCTCATCTGCCAGAAAACACCAAAACGATTGATGAAATCAAGGATGAAGTAACCATTGACCAGGTAGTTATTGGCTCCTGTACCAATGGTCGTTTGGATGACTTGCGTATAGCAGCTAAGGTTTTGGATGGAAGACATGTGGCAAAGGGAATCCGCTGTATTATTATTCCTGCGACTCAGGCTATCTATATGCAGGCTATGGAGGAAGGACTGTTGAAAATCTTTATTCAGGCCGGAGCAGTGGTAAGTACACCCAGCTGTGGACCCTGCTTGGGTGGATATATGGGTATTTTAGCACAGGGAGAACGGTGTGTATCCACGACTAACCGTAACTTTGTAGGACGCATGGGTCATGTAGAATCAGAAATCTATCTGGCAAGCCCGGCAGTAGCTGCAGCCAGTGCTGTTACAGGAAAGATTTCCTGTCCTTGTCAGTTATAGAAAATATGCACAATGGTTATGATTTGGAAAGGAGTAAAGCATAGATATGAAATCAGCAAAAGGAACAGTATTTAAATATGGAGATAATGTGGATACAGATGTAATTATCCCGGCAAGATACTTAAATTCCTCTGACCCGGCAGAGCTTGCCACTCATTGTATGGAGGATATTGATAAGGATTTTGTAAAAAAGGTGCAGAAGGGAGACATTATTGTAGCAGATAAGAATTTTGGCTGTGGTTCTTCCAGAGAGCATGCTCCTATTGCCATTAAAGCTGCAGGTGTCAGCTGTGTAATTGCAGAGACCTTCGCCAGGATCTTTTATCGGAATGCCATCAATATCGGACTTCCTATTATTGAATGTCCTGAGGCGGCAAAAGGAATTGAAGCAGGTGATGAAGTAGAGGTAGATTTTGATTCTGGTAAAATCCAGAATCTGACAAAGGGAACCTCCTTCCAGGGACAGGCATTTCCGGAATTTATGCAGAAAATTATAGCATCAGAAGGTCTGATTAACTATATTAACAGATGCTAGGAGCAAATGTTTTTGCCCCCAACATGATTAACAATAAATAAAGGCTATACAAAGAGTCCGAACAATCGTTTTATTTTCGGACTCTTTCATCAATAAAGTCATTTCATTTGCTATAAACAGAAACACATCCATTTCTTTCTGTTATCAAATGTGTCGTAAAACCCCTGGATTTAGCTATGGGGAGTGTCAACAAACCCTACAGTAAAAAGGGAGTGGCAAAATATCCGGCCTGAGAAATAGGCTCTTTCCCCTGATAAAGATGCATAGTATCTCCTGTAGCCTGGGTACGAAAATAGGCAGTATCAGCCTCGCGTTCCTCGGTAGCCAGTATGGTGACAGAGGTGGGAGCAATAAAGAAGTTCTGCCACAGCAGAGGAGGAGCTATTCCCAACAGATGGGACATCATCACAAAAGTAATGCCCAGATGGCAGAATATTACGATGTTTTCTTCCTGACCGGCCTGGTCTGTAGCACGATACATCCATCCATCCCTATGATAGCCATGGTTAGCCAGCAGCTTGTCCAAATGGGTACAAACCTTATCATAGTTCACCTTGATATCGGGATTAGAACGGAAAATAGCGGCTTCATGCCAATGGTCTCTGTCATAAAACAGGGGGTCTTTTGTCCAATGGGAGGGCATGAAGTCCCAAGGTACACCAAAACGTCCCGTAGAGGGGTCGGTAATTGGATAATAAAACTCCTGCATCCAGTCACAGGTAATGGCACTTCGTCCCATCTTTTCCAGACTGCAGGAAGCAGTGGCCTGGGCACGTCCCAGAGGAGAACAATAAAATTGCTTTACCTCCCAGGTACTGACCCGGTCTGCCAGAAGGCGGGCTTCCCTCCAGCCTTTTGGCGTTAGTGTATCGTTTTCATAGTCGGGGTCTCCGTGTCTGATAAAAATAATCCTCATCAATTCATTTCCTCACTTTGTTTCCTTTTCATCCTTCTCATTATATGTTAAAATACCAAAAGAGTAAATAGCAGTTTTTTTAACTGAATCAAGGAAGTTCTCTATTTCAAGCATACCAAGTACTAAGTAAAGGTAGGAGACTTACCGGTGTCAGGTTATGAGCAAGCAACGAAATTCAACGAAGTTGAATTCGGGGATTGCGAATATTCGTTTTAATGGAAACGATAATTTAATCAGCGTTTTCTTAAAATAGTTGAAAAATGAGAAAGGAACAGGATAAACAGATGAATATAGAAGGTTTTTTTGCACAGTTGGACAGTTATTTTCAAAATCAGCAGCTGGATCAGGTAGAGCCTTATCTGTTGTCTTCTTTGGAGCAGGCAAAAGAAGAAGAGGATTATGGAGCCTATCTCTCTATTGGAAACGAGATGATAGGCTATTACCGCAGTGTCTCTCGCTTTAAGGAAGCCTTTGATATTGCAGAAGATGTACTGCTTTTGCTGGAGGAGATGCAGCTAGAGTCTACAGAACATTTTGCCACTACTTTACTGAATGCAGCTACAGCCTACCGGGCAGCAGGCAATGTGAGACAAGCTTATCAGTACTATCAGCAGGCATTACAGATTTATACCGGACTGCTGCCGGATAATGACTATCGTTTTGCCGGACTGTACAACAATATGAGTCTGCTATTGGAGCAGATGAATCAGAATGAGGAAGCACTGGATTGTCTGCAAAAAGCATTGGCTATCGTAAGGAAGCTGGAAAACAGTGGGGCTGAACAGGCATCCACTCTGACCAATATGGCCCTTATCTATTTTAAAATGGAGCAATCAACACAGGCAGGCAAGCTATTAGAAGAAGCACTGAGTATTTTTGAAGCTTCCGGGAAGGGAGAAGAAACCGATGCCCATTACAGTGCTGCTTTAGCAGGGATTGGAGAAGCCTGCTTCCGGATGGGAGACTATCCAAAATCCTTAGCTTCCTATGAAAAAGCTTTAGCAGAAATTAAGAAACACTTTGGAGAAAATCTGAGCTATGGGGTGTTATGCAGTAACTGTGCCACAGTATGCAGAGCCTTGGGTGAAGAAGAAAAGGCACAGGATTATGAGAAAAAGTCAAAAGAAATTCAGCAAAAATTGCAGCAATAGATTTGACTGACAGCCCATTCTGAAAAGAGGAAGAAAACGATGAAAGGACTGGAATTATCAGAAAAATATTATTATGCCTATGGCAAACCTATGCTGGAAGAACGCTTTCCGCATTTGGTAAATCGTATGGCGGTAGGACTGGTGGGAGCAGGGTCAGAATGTTTGGGATTTGATGATGAAATTTCTCGGGATCATGACTATGGCCCTGCCTTCTGTATTTGGATGGTTCAGGAGGATTTTGAACAATATGGAAGCCAGGTACAGGAGGCTTATCATGCCCTTCCGGGAGAATTTATGGGTGTGGGGAAAAGACAGGTAAGTCTGCATGGAGAAGGCAGAGTTGGCGCATTGTGTATTCCGGATTTTTATTATGGATTAACTGGTTTTGTACAGGCTCCGGAACGCTTAAGAGATTGGATGCAAATACCGGAAGCAGCTCTGGCTACTGCAACCAATGGAAAAGTCTTTACCGATCCGTTGGGGGAATTTAGTCGTATCCGTCAGGAATGGTTAAATTTTTATCCGGAAGATATAAGAATTAAAAAGATAGTGGCAAGGGCTGCACTTATGGCTCAATCCGGTCAGTATAATTATGCACGTGCCATGAAGCGGGGGGAGTATGTAGCAGCCAAGCTGGCTCTGTCTGAGTTTATCAAGCATACGATTTCTATGGTATATCTGCTGAATAAACGATATACTCCTTTTTACAAATGGATGCATCGGGGCATGAAAGACCTGCCTCTTTTGTCAGAAATAGGGGATATTCTCCGTCTGCTGGCAGAGAGGGAACTGCAAGCAGATGCCTGGAAGGATACAGGCTGTGATGACTATGTCTATACCTTAAATACCAAGGATCAATGTGTAATTATCATAGAGGCAATCTGCCAGATTCTTCTTCAGGAGCTGACTGCTCAGGGACTAACCGAAGGAGACGATAATTTTCTGGAAAGCCATACTCTGACCATGATGGAAAAAATCAAAGATCCTTCTATTCGTTCTCTACAGATAATGGAAGGATAGGCGGTTAAGAAGCAACAGATAAAAAGGGAAAATTAAGTAATCATTCAGCTGGTCTGTACACTTGCTGTACTAATGGACGAAAACGTAGTGGTAGCGACATAACAGTAAGAGGACTGAATAGCTATAAAATTAGATAAAATTGATAGGATAAAGAGAGTGTGAATGGAAAAATTTTGGAGAAGAGCTGGCTCCCACAAAAAGCAGAAAAAGATGATAAAAAAAGCAGTGAGTTGAAAACAGGAAGAAAAGAGTACTTTGTTCTGGCAGGAATCCTGCTGCTGGCGTTGGTCTGCTGGGAAGGTCTTTTCTGGAAGTATGCTAACCCAGGGGGACAGGTTGTGGTAAGCCGGAACGGAGAGCAGATTGGTAGTTATTCTCTAAAAAAAGACCAGAAGCTGCTATTTACCAACCAGAAGGGAGGAAGGAATATTTTAGTCATTCAAGATGGTCAGGTATCGATGAAAATGGCAGATTGCCCGGATGGACTCTGTGTAAAGCATAAGCCCATATCAGCCATAGGAGAAAGCATTATCTGCCTGCCTCACCGACTGGTGGCAGAGGTAACGGATGCCATTGATCATCCTTAGCTATGTCAGTTCTTAAAGCAGACAGCAAAGACAGTAGGATAAGACAGAAGAGGAGAGAATAGAATAAGAAAGGGCAGGGCTGTATGAAGATAAAAAAAACGGCATTTATGGGACTCTTTTTGGCAATTGCTTTGATTCTGTCCTATGTGGAAACCTTGATTCCTCTATCACTGGGTATTCCGGGGATAAAGCTGGGACTGGCCAATCTGGCTGTAGTATTGGCTTTGTATGAATATGGATGGACGGAAGCTTTACTGTTAAATATGATGAGGATACTGCTGTCTGGCTTTCTGTTTGGCAATCCGTTTACGATTCTGTATAGTATGGCAGGAGCAGCAGGCAGCTTTCTGGCTATGCTGTTGTTTAAAAAGGTGGGATGGTTTTCTGTTACCGGAGTAAGTATGGTTGGTGGTATCTGTCATAATGTAAGCCAGCTGATGGTCGCTTTCTGGGTATTGGAAACAACCGGCATCTTTTTTTATGCTCCGGTATTGCTGGCAGCAGGAGCAGTAACAGGATTTTTCAATGGTAGACTGGCAGAAGAGGTCGTCAAATATTGGAGGAAACAGACAATATGATTGCATATATCAAAGGAAAAGTTACCGAAATGACAGGAGAAAATCTGGTACTGGAGGTGAACGGTATCGGCTATAACATCAAGATTTCACCAGGTACAGCCGGACTTTTGCCGGGATGGGGACAGGAAGTGAAGATGTATACCTATACCCATGTAAGAGAGGATGCTTTTTTATTATATGGCTTTCTGGGAAGGGAAGAACTGGAAATTTTTAAAAAGCTGATTACCGTAGGCGGGATTGGACCAAAGGGAGGCTTATCCATTCTTTCTGTTATGACTGCCAATGAACTGCGTTTTGCTATTGCCTCTGGTGACGCAAAGGCGATTGCTAAAGCACCCGGAATAGGGGTAAAGACGGCAGAGAGGATTATTCTGGATTTGAGGGATAAGATATCTTCTCTGGATGGCTTATTGGGTGGTGTAACGGATAAAGAATCCGAAGTTATTCATTCCCATGGGGCAGCAGGGGATGAGGTTTCCGTGGAACAGGAAGCCAAAAGGGAGGCTGCTGAAGCTTTAATGGCATTGGGGTATCCATCTTCGGAATCCTGGAAGGCAGTCCGTCAGGTGGTATTTCAGGAGAGGATGGATACAGAAGAGGTTTTAAAGCAGGCATTGAAATATATGCTGTAGTGCCAAGCTATCACTGGAAAACAGAACAGACAATAGAAGATATGGGATGGTAAATTATGGCAAAAAGAGTGATAGAAACCAGCTTAACAGAAGAGGATGCAAAAATCGAAGGTTCTCTGCGTCCACAGCGGCTGGAGGATTACATTGGACAGACAAAAATAAAAGAAAATTTAAGAGTGTATATTGAAGCAGCCAGGCAAAGACAGGATGCTTTAGACCATGTACTCTTCTATGGTCCCCCCGGACTGGGAAAGACTACTCTGTCCGGAATTATTGCAGCGGAAATGGGAGTTCATATGAAAGTAACCAGTGGGCCTGCCATTGAAAGACCTGGAGAAATGGCAGCCATTCTCAATAATCTACAGCCAGGGGATTTGCTATTTGTAGACGAAATCCACCGACTGAACCGGCAGGTGGAGGAGGTACTCTATCCGGCTATGGAAGACTATTGCATTGATATTATGATAGGCAAAGGCTCCTCGGCTCGTTCTATCCGACTGGAGCTGCCTAAATTTACGCTGGTAGGGGCAACCACCAGAGCAGGACTGCTGACCGCTCCTTTGAGAGATCGATTTGGCGTGATTCATCGGCTGGAATTTTATTCCATCGATGAGTTAAAGCTGATTATTCTTCATTCAGCCCGGGTGTTGGAGGTGGAAATTGATGAGGAAGGTGCTTTGGAGCTGGCCAGACGAAGCAGGGGAACCCCTCGACTGGCTAATCGAATACTCAAAAGAGTCAGGGATTTTGCACAAATTAGATATGGAGGAGTGATTACCAGGGAGGTAGCCGCAACGGTTTTGGATTTCATGGAGGTAGATCGGATGGGGCTGGATAGTGTGGACCGGAATATCTTAATAACCATAATAGAAAAATTTAAGGGAGGACCTGTGGGGTTGGATACACTAGCAGCAGCTTTGGGAGAAGACAGTGGAACCCTTGAAGATGTGTATGAGCCTTACTTATTAAAAAACGGATTTTTAAATCGTACTCCTAAGGGACGGATGGCTACTGAACTGGCATATCATCATTTAGGACTTGAAATTCCTTCTTAATCTCTTTATAATAGACATAGCTGTAATAGTATATAAAGGGGTGTGAAAGTAAAGATGTCGGCAAAAACAGACACAGAGGTAATCATTGGCGGTAAGGTATTTACTCTGAGTGGCTATGAAAGTGAAGAATATTTGCAGAGTGTAGCATCCTACATAGACGGTAAGATTGCGGAATATAATAAAGTTGACAGTTTTCGGAGACTGCCTGGAGATACCCAAAGTGTTCTGTTGCAGTTGAATATTGCAGATGACTACTTTAAGGCAAAAAGCCAGATTGTGTTGTTAGAAGAGGAAGTACAGAAAAAAGAAAAAGAGCGTAACGATTTGGAGCATGAGCTGATTCTGTCTCGGGTAAAAATAGAAAATATGGAAAGGTATGTACAAGGTCTTCAAGAGCAGCTAGAGGAAAGTAAAAAAGGAGCGGTTCCGTTACAGACCGGTACGGATACGATAATCGTAGAACACCAGGTAGAAGCCCAGTGATAGATGGTGATGAAAAGAAAGGAAGCTGTCTTAGTAAAAGACAGCTTTTCATTTTGTAGGATTAGGGAAGGAGGTAGGTGTATTCTTGAGGAAAAAGGCAGAGCTGCTGGCACCGGCAGGAAGTTATGACAGCTTTTTGGGCGCAATACATGCAGGGGCAGATGCGGTCTATTTGGGTGGCGATAAGTTTGGTGCTAGAGCCTATGCGGACAATTTTACCCGGGAGGAAATAGAGAAAGCAATTCGATATGCCCATACCTATAACAGAAGGGTCTATTTAACACTAAATACTCTTATTAAGGAAAGGGAATTTGGAGAGATTTATGGGTATCTTTTCCCTCTGTATCAAGCCGGATTGGATGCAGTGATTATCCAGGATTTTGGTGTATTTCAAGCGGTAGGGGAGTGGTTTCCCGGATTAGAAAGGCATATTAGTACTCAAATGATGGTGACAGGCAGTCTGGGAGCTGCCTGGCTGAAAGACTTAGGAGCAAACCGAATCGTTCCGGCAAGAGAGCTTTCTTTAGAGGAAATCAGAGAAATTAAGGAAAAAGTGGATATAGAAATAGAGACCTTTATCCATGGAGCAATCTGTTATTGCTATTCAGGGCAATGTCTATTCAGCAGTATCTTGGGCGGAAGAAGTGGTAATCGAGGACGTTGTGCTCAGCCCTGTCGTCTGCCTTATCAAACAGAAAAAAGTGCTAAGGAGACCTATCCCCTAAGTTTGAAGGATATGTGTACAGTAGAGCTATTGCCGGATTTGATATCAGCAGGAATTGATTCTTTTAAAATTGAAGGACGAATGAAAAGTCCTGCATATGCTGCGGGAGTAACTGCAGTATATCGAAAGTACTTGGATTTCTTTTATGAAAATCCCCAAAAGGAATACAGGGTAGAGAAAGCAGATATGGATTTACTGCAGTCCCTTTATCTACGAAGTGAAGTAAGTCAGGGATACTATGATAAAAGAAATGGCAAAGAAATGATTACATTGAATAATCCGGGATATAATGGCAGAGATGAAGAACTGACACAGCAGCTGATAAATCGTTATGTAGGGGGAGATTTTCGGCTTCCGGTAAAGGCTGAGGCAGTACTGGCTAAGAATAACGAGGCTCTTTTGACTTTAATCTATCAAGATGTGTCGGTGACTGTGCAGGGAGCAAGGGTTCAGGAGGCGCAGAAGCAGCCGTTGACAGAGGAAAATGTAAGAAAACAGTTAGGAAAAAGTGGAAATACTGCCTTTGTTATCCAAGAAATGCATATAGAGCTTTCCTCCCAAGCTTTTTTGCCGGTTAAGCAGTTGAACGATTTAAGGCGTACTGCCTGTGAAAAGCTGGAGGAAGCATTAATTGCCAAATATGGATTGGCTTATGCTGACAGAAGGTGTCAGGTGGAGGAAGAAGCTACACCAGAGCAAAAAAATTTTTCTCAGACAAAAGCTATATGCCCTCCGGTCTTTCATGTATCTGTTCTTACTAAAGAACAGTATCAGGCGGTCATCCGGGAGCATGGAGTCAAACGAATTTATATTCCGTCCGAGCTATGTGTGGAGACAATATGGCTGGAAACAGAGGAAAAGCAGATGACAACCGGAGAGACTCCTGATAAATATATGATTTTGCCGGCGATTTTAAGAAATACTGATGCTCCCTTTTTAGAGCAGATAAGGAAGACGTTGGAGAGTTCGCTCTTTTCCGGGGTTCTTGTACGATGCTTAGAAGAACTACAGTGGTTGAAGGAAATCTCCTATCAGGGACAGGTGGTTACCGATGCTAATCTTTATCTATGGAACAGAAAGGCAGCAGGCTTTCTGGATAAAGTAGGAAAAGAGCATTATCTTCCCTATGAATTGAATATCCATGAAATAAAGGAAGTGGTTGAAGCTTCAGGAACAGCTGCCTTTTCTGCGACGGTATATGGAAGACTGCCTATGATGGTAACGGCTAACTGTGTGGCCAAGACGCAGGGAGGATGTCTGGCTCATAAAAAGGGAGAAAATGCCAAACTGGAGAAAGAAAGCTTTTTTTCATTGACAGACAGATATCAGAAAACTTTTCCAGTCTATTTAAACTGTAGTCGTTGTTATAATGTGATTTATAATTCGCTTCCACTTTCCCTTCATGGAGACTTACAGAAGCTGGCAGATATAGGGATTGGAAGCTTTCGCCTGGATTTTACTACAGAGGAAGCAGGAGAAGCTGCCAGAATTATCCGTTTTTTTCATGACAGGCTGGAATTCGGTCAGGGAAATCCACCCTATCAGGATTATACAAAGGCTCACTTAAAACGGGGGGTAGAGTAAATCGACGGTGGGAAGAAATCCCTGCTTTAGAAGGAGTATCATCATTTATATGGAATTATATATTACCGAATTATCTAAATATGTTATTGCATTACTGATGGCGTTCTATGCCTATGAGGCTTTTGCCGTCTTCCGCTTTCGGAATGAAGGAAGAAGAAACAGTATCTACACGAGGCAGAGATTTTTAATGATTGCTGTCCACTTTTCCTGCTTTATGGTTATCTGTTTTGAAACAGGGGAAATGAGCTATCTTATCTTTTTTGCCTTCCAGCAGATTATTCTGCTGGCCACGGCAGCTCTCTTCCATGTGCTTTATCCCGAAGCCAACCGACTGATTATCCACAATATGTGTATGCTGTTAAGTATTGGTTTCGTTCTGCTGAGCAGACTTTCTTATGAAAAAGCGGTGAAGCAGTTTTTAATTGTAGCTTTTTCTGTAGCTTTAGCACTTTTTATTCCCTTTTTTATCCAGAAGCTGAAACTCTTGAA
>JAFXJR010000120.1 GCA_017532145.1 Lachnospiraceae bacterium
ATGGGACAATCTCCTAAAGGCACAGATGTTTTTGAGGGAAGAGAAGGAATAGAATTTCATCAAGGAAAAGTATTTTTTGGGGAAAGTTATTTAAGAGAAAGTTTACAAAAGACTATTAATCCAACTAAGATTGTAGATGAAAATACGTTATTGTTGTGTGTAAGAGCACCAGTTGGTATTGTAAATATTACACCAAGAAAAATATGTATTGGTAGAGGATTATGTGGCTTAGTTCCTTATAATAAAATGCAAAGTAAATTCTTTTTATATTGGTTAAGAGCAATAAAAAATGATTTAATAAAAAAAGCTACAGGTACAACATTTGTTGCTATTACTGGTGAAGTTGTACGAGAACAGTTAATTCCACTCCCCCCATTAGAAGAACAAAAACGTATTGTAGCAAGATTAGAAGAAATTCTTCCATACTGTAATCAGTTAGTAAAATAGTGATTATACTTGAAAATTATTACCTAAATATTTATAATAAGAACAAATGTTCTTATTAGGAGGATGTAGTCTGATGTATAAGGTAGGTTCTAAAGTATTTATTGTATCGAATGGCTATAAGATACTTGGTGGTATTGTTAAAAATTACTCTAATAATTTCTATACTTTATGTTTAGAAGATGGTAGTTCCACCAGATTAAGAAGTTCCAAAGTATTTGATAATGTGGAGGATGCAGAAAAGACCATTAAAAATCAGGTAGTTGTTCCTACAAAATCCAAAAGTACTCCATATGATTATATGTAGTTCAATTTAGTAGTATTTTCCATATTTGGGGTATCATACCGAGGGAAACCATGCAATATTGCAGGTTTCCCTTTTTATGTTGTATATAGGCTTTTGATAGTGTAAAATACCTTTAGTACATATTTAGGAGGAACTTATGAAGAAATTAGATACAGTTTTAGTGATTTTATTAGTAATATCTATTGGATTTAATGTTTACTTATTTACAAAAAGTAGTAATACTAAAAATCTTGCTGTTACAGCTACACAGGAAGTAGAAAAGTTACAAGAAGAATCAGAAAATCTAAATAAAGAAATTGAAGATTTAAAAAGTGAATTAAATACTTTATCAGAAAATTTCTCGACTAAGGAGCAGGAGAAATCAGAACTTCAGGTAATAGTAGATGAACTGGAAAAACAGCTTGAGGAAGCAAAGACTGTAGAAGTAGCTGTTCAAGAAACTAAAGAAGAGGAACAAAAGGTAGAGACTCCTACACCAGAACCTACTCCTCAAGCACAGAATACTAATGGTGTAGACCCAGAAGTTCAAGCTTTATTAGAATCCTTAGGAGCATTTGAAAATTATGTAACAGAGACTGCTCCAGCAGGCAACGAGACGGTGACAGGTCTAGGAATTACTGTCGAATAGAAGCAAATAATTAAATACTTTGAATACTGTTACTAAATTTGTAAGTGCCTTTACATAATACTGTCACACTTTCAGTGATACTTCGTACTTGCTTTTTAAGACGAGCAGAGGTAACATCCTATACATCAAATCAGTAATTGGCTCTGGTTGGTTATGGCTGGCTATTGTTTCGGTCTACTAAAAAAAAGAAAGTACATTACAAGTATCACTAGCCTAAAATTGCTTGATTTTTGGGGCTTCACGGACTTTATTGAAGAAGCGGCTACCGCGGGAAAGTTCTAAGGATTTAGACCACTTTCTACAGCTAATAAGATGCCAGAAACTCTTTAAAATAAGGATTTCCTAAAGGCAATAGTGGTATAGCAACATAAACGATAAAATCATTAAGAGTCTGTCAGATTACCTCTGATAGGCTCTTAAAATATTTACTATGGTTATTAAAAATCAATGTTTTAACCGAATCAGGGAAGCCCCCTACTTCAAATATGCTAACTACTAAGTGGGGGTAATGGAACTTACATTTGCCGGATAAAAACACCTGATATGATAGATAAATAAGGATATAATATGACGATGAAAACAGCGAAACCTTTGATGATTTAAGAAAGTTGTTACAAGAGGGATAAATTTGAAAGATAAAGTTATTCGTACTGAAACAGCAGATGCACATATCAGAAAAATTATTTTATATATAGCTGAAAATTTGGGAAATAAAGCTGCATTGAAAAAGCTGGAGGAATTGGAACAAAGTATTTCTGGATTTAGGAAATCAGCTATCAATTGGATTAGGACCTCGCTATCTGGTGTTTAAAAGGCAAGGATATAAAATTTTGATATTACAAAAAATTTGGTGTTTTATTCTGTGTAACAGAGTCATCTTGGGATGGCTCTAATTTTTTGTACTTTTTCTGATGATATGGTGAGTTTCGACAAGTTAATTCATAAAAACATTAAATCAGAGTTTTCCTAATTAATCTCTGGAAAATGATAGAATGAATTGTTCCCGGGCATATTAGAGTGGAAGACTTCCTTGTCGTAGATAAAATGATGACAAAAGAGACTTGAATACTATACAAAAAGATGTTATTGTGTAATTATTCAGCTTTTTATGTACTGTATAGAGAAGGCATAAGCAAAAACACAAAGGAAACTGTGAAAATACAGGAGGGAAAACTACATGAAAACAACAATCAAAGCTGAGATCCAAAAAGCGATTATTTGGCTTGTCGTATCCACAACTGTACTGTTAGGTGTACTATCCATGCTATTGGTTTTTCTGGCAACAAGACTGACATTAAAGGATACCTTGATAGAACTGGCTGAAACAGCAGCTGATTCTACAAGATATAAGCTGGAAAGCTTATTGCGTCCGGTAGAGGTAGTAGGTACACTGAATCGTCTAAGCAGTGATGTATATAGCTATGAGCAAAAGCAAGAGGTGTTGAATATCTACAAAACATCATATAACTGGGAATATGCAGTGACTACAGACCTGAAGGGCAACATTATAGCAATAGATGAAAGTGGCGAGGAGATTGTTGATATCAATACAAACCTTAGTGGAACAGAAAAATTTAATCGGGCAGTAAATGGAGAAACGTGTGTGGGTGATATTGTATATAATCCTCAAATGGAGATGAACAGTATTTCCTTTTATGCTCCTCTTTGGAAAGATGGTATTAAAAATACTACAGTGACAGGTGTACTGGTGGCAGTGATGAATGCCAAGGAATTTAGTGACATTATGGCAACCATCAATATTAGTAAAGCTTCCACAGCTCATGTGCTGTCTGCCAGTGGACAGGTTATTGCTCATACAGACTATGATTTAGTGCTGAGTGGAAGGAATGTGGTGGAAGAGGCTGAAGCTTCTCAACATTGGTCAGCCCATGCAAAGCTAGAGAAAAAAGCGATTAATGGGGAGACGGGATTTGGTAATTATCATTATAATGGACGGAGTAAGATAATGGCTTATTCCCCTTTGGAAATGAATCAGTGGAGTCTGGTCGTTTCAGCTCCTTATTCTGATTTTATGGGTATTATCTTTTTAAGTATTGTTATTTCAGCAGTGGTAACCGTGATTATGATTGCTTTTAGTATAGCTTTAGCCCAAAAGTTGGGAACACATCTGGGCAAGCCGATTGAACTGTGTACAGAACGGTTAAAGCTTTTGGCAGAAGGTAATCTGGATGCTCCTGTTCCTACTATCGATACACAAAACGAAACGTTGATTCTTGCAGAATGTACAAAATATATTGTTGAAGCATTAAAGAAGATTATTGGAGATATGGATTATCTTTTATCAGAGTTGGCTAAAGGAAATTTTGTGGTAGCTACCCAAATTGGTGAAGATGCTTATGTAGGTGATTTTAAGCAGCTTTTGTTATTTATGCGGGAACTGAGAGATAAGCTGAAGTCTACTTTAATTGAAATTAATGAAGGTTCCAGGCAGGTGGAGGTAGGAGCTTCCCAGATGGCAGAAAGTGCACAATCTCTGGCAGAAGGAGCAACAGAGCAGGCGGGAGCTATTCAGGAATTATTGGCTACTGTTACTAATATCAGAGACCATGTAGAGAAGAATAACGAGATAACCGACCAGGCTCATGCAAAAGCTGCTTTGGTAGTAAAAAGAGCAAATGTGGGACAAAAGAAGATGGAAGATTTAACCCATGCCATGTTCCGCATTGAAGAAACCTCTAAGCATATTGGAGATATTATTGAAAATATTGAAGATATTGCTTCCCAGACCAATCTACTCTCCCTGAATGCAGCCATTGAGGCGGCCAGAGCCGGGGAAGCGGGTAAAGGCTTTGCTGTAGTAGCAGAACAAATTCGGAAGCTGGCTGAGCAGAGCGCCCAATCAGCAGTGGATACCAGAAAGTTGATAGAGGATGCAATTGGTGTAGTAAATGAAGGTGGTGAAATCACAAGAGATACCGGAGAACATTTAAGAGAGGTATTGACAGGTTTAGATGAAATCCTTTCTGCTATGGGTTCCATTCGCCAGGCATCCGATATGCAAACCGATGCGATGAAGGAGATTGAACAGAGTGTAGAGCAGATTTCCACAGTGGTAGAAAGTAATTCGGCGGCAGCACAGGAAAGTTCTGCTACCAGTGAAGAACTGTCAGCACAATCGGAAAATCTGAATGCTTTGGTTGACCGTTTTACTTTATAATAAAAAGAATAAAAGGGGCTGTTGCAAAATGAAATTTCATTACAATATATAGTATGATTTTCTTTGAATCAATGCTGTATATTGTAGAAAATTTTTATTTTGCGACAGCCCCTTTTCCTCCATTTATCATCATAAAACCATTTTAGAGTTTCTTGACAAGATAGATTGGTTAGTATATACTAACAATATAGAGTTTTATATAACAAAGGTAAGTCATATATAATTATTTTCTATTTTGACTTTCTTATAAGAACTTATCGTAAGGGAGAATGACTAAAAGCAGACATAAGATGGAGGCAGACCAATGGCAGTATTAAATCATTATATAAAGCAGGAAAAAATGATGGTTTTAGAGAATTTCAGGAGGACAAATCTGCAAAAAGATAGTATTCTTGCTAAGTTAAAGGCACAGGGCTGTCGTATTACCAAACAAAGACTAACTCTGCTTGATATTATTTTGGAGCATGAATGCTCAAGCTGTAAGGAAATTTTTTATAGGGCTTCCAAAGTAGATAGAAGTATTGGTACGGCTACGGTATATCGAATGGTAAATGTACTGGAGGAAATAGGAGCAATCAGCCGCAAAAATATGTATAAGATTACCTGCCAGGAGAATTGTCCTATGGAAAATGCCTGTACAATTATGCTAGATGACAATACTACCTATCATCTTTCTGCTCAAAAATGGAATGAGGTCATTCGGGCAGGTCTGATTTCCTGCGGATATCTTTCCGGACAGAAGATTGCTTCTGTGGAGGTCAGCTCCTGTGATTGTGAGGAAACACCCTGTAAATAAGATTAGTCAAATCTAGGAAGTCTCCACTTCAGGCACACCAAATGCAAACATAATATTTTATTAATTTTTACATAGTAACTGTGAGAGTACTGAACAGTTACTTTTTTCTTTTTGACTGTATCAAAGTATTTTTACAGTCTGTCTTTTTGTGTCCATCTGTGGTAAGATAAAAAGAATGATAAAGGAAAGGATTATAGAGTATGCTTCATAACATAGATGCAGTTATTTTTGATCTGGATGGCTCCTTAGTGGATTCTATGTGGCTTTGGCGACAGATTGATGTAGAATATCTGGGACGGTTTGGAATAGAACTGCCAGATAATCTACAGGCTGAAATTGAGGGAATGAGTTTTAGTGAAACAGCCGTTTTTTTTAAGGAAAAGTTCGGGATTCCTGATTCTCTGGAGAAAATTAAGGAGGATTGGAATGCCATGGCCTGGGATAAGTATACGCACCAGGTCTTCTTAAAGGAAGGAGTTCAGAGCTTTTTGGATATGTGTCGGAAGAAAGGAATTTTACTCGGCATAGCCACCAGTAACTCCAGAGAACTGGTCACGAATGTGATTTCTGTCCTGGGACTGACAGATTATTTTTCCTGTATTATGACAGGCTGTGATGTGGCAAAAGGAAAGCCGGCTCCTGATATCTATCTGGCAGTGGCTAAACAGCTGGGAGTAGAGCCGGAAAGATGTCTCGTTTTTGAAGATATTATTCCGGGCATTCAGGCCGGAAAAAATGCGGGTATGCGGGTGTGTGCAGTGGAGGATGCCTATTCTATGCCACAAAAAGAGGAAAAAAAGAGACTGGCAGACTATTATATTGAAAATTTTTATCTGGTGAAGTAGGGAGGTTATCATTTGAGTAATGGATTTTTACCTGTTTCAAAAGCAGATATGGAAGAAAGAGGGATTTCTCAGCTGGATTTTGTCTATGTGATAGGGGATGCCTATGTGGATCACCCATCCTTTGGACATGCGATTATCAGCAGGGTACTGGAATCTCATGGCTATACGGTAGGGATTATTTCCCAGCCGGATTGGAGGAGGGAGGAAAGCATTAGAGAACTGGGATGTCCCCGGCTGGCTTTTCTGGTATCAGCAGGAAATATGGATTCCATGGTAAATCATTATTTTGTATCAAAAAAGCGTCGTCCCACCGATGCATATACACCAGGAGGAGAGAGGGGAAAACGTCCTGATCATGCTACAGTAGTCTATGGAAATCTCATTCGTCGTTCTTATAAGGATATTCCCATTATTATTGGTGGAGTAGAGGCCAGCTTACGACGGTTGGCTCATTATGATTACTGGTCTGACAGCTTTAAACGTTCTATCCTGTTGGATGCACAGGCAGATTTGGTTTCTTATGGGATGGGAGAACTTTCTATCGTAGCGATTGCAGAGGCATTAGACAGCGGTATAGCCATAAAAGATATTACCTTTATTCCCGGTACAGTCTATAAAACAAAGGATATTTCCGGAATTTATCAGGGGCTGGTACTGCCTTCCTTTGAGGAAATGAAGGCGAACCCTGCCAGATATGCAGAAAGCTTTCGACTGCAAAATGAGAATACAGATTCCTGTACAGGCAACTATTTAATAGAGGAATACCCCAGGGGAATCTATGTGGTTCAAAATCCTCCCTCACGTCCTTTAACTACCGAGGAGATGGATAGAGTCTACGATTTGCCCTATCAGAGAACCTGGCATCCCTCTTATGAAAAAAAGGGTGGAGTACCAGCTATTGCAGAGATTCGTTTTTCTCTAATCAGTAATAGAGGCTGCTTTGGAGGCTGTAATTTCTGTGCCTTAACCTTTCATCAGGGAAGGACGATGCAGGTAAGAAGTCATGACTCCATCGTTAAAGAGGCAGAATTAATGATTGAGGAAGACGATTTTAAGGGATATATCCATGATGTAGGAGGGCCTACAGCCAATTTTCGTCATCCTTCCTGTCAAAAACAGCTGACAAAGGGAGTATGTCCCAAAAAGCAGTGCCTTGTCCCTACGCCCTGTAAAAATCTGGATGTGGATCATAGTGATTATTTGACCTTATTACGTCGATTGCGAAAGCTGCCAAAGGTAAAGAAGGTCTTTGTACGTTCTGGTATTCGTTTTGATTATCTGATGCAGGATAAGGACGATACCTTTTTCAGAGAATTGGTGGAGCATCATGTTAGTGGACAGCTTAAGGTGGCACCAGAACATGTTTCTGATGCAGTACTGGCTAAAATGGGAAAACCGGAGCATACAGTCTATGAGGGATTTACAAAAAAATACTACCATATCAATGAGCAGCTGGGAAAAAAACAGTTTCTTGTTCCCTATCTGATGTCTTCCCATCCGGGGTCTACCTTAAAGGAGGCAATAGAGCTGGCAGAGTATCTGCGGAACTTAGGTTATATGCCGGAGCAGGTACAGGATTTTTATCCTACTCCCTCTACGGTTTCTACGGTAATGTACTATACAGGTATTGACCCCAGAGACGGAAAACCGGTATATGTGTGTCGAAATCCTCATGAGAAGGCAATGCAGAGAGCTTTGATTCAGTATCGGAATCCCAAAAATTATGAGCTGGTTTATGAGGCTTTGATGAAGGCCGGCAGGGAAGATTTAATTGGATTTGACAAAAACTGTCTGATTCGTCCAAAGGCAGGCACAGAAAGAGGAAAGAAGAAGGAAATACCTAAAGGAATGATTCCTAAAAGGCAGAAAAAGAAAACCATCCGAAATGTGCATAAGAAAAAGAAGTGATAGTAAAAATCATATATCGCAGATGGGAAAGAGTAGGATAGTGTGATGAGTAGAAGAAGGAAAAGAATTGTAATCATTACCGGAGCTTCTTCCGGGCTGGGCAAAGAGTTTGCTCTCCAGCTGGATCGAATCTTGTATAAAACTGATGAAATGTGGCTGATTGCCAGACGGAAGGAACGTTTGGAGGAACTGGCTAAATCACTCAGTATTTCTACCAGGCTTCTGCCTATGGATGTGACAGGCCAGGAGGATATGGCAGCCTTTCGGAAACTGCTAGAGAAGGAACAGGTGGCTGTTCATATGCTGATTAATTGTGCTGGCTTTGGTCTGATGGGGGGATTTGCCGAATTGGATGTTGAGGAACAGATGACCATGATAGAGGTAGACTGTAAGGCATTGATGAGGATGACTCATTATTGTCTGCCTTATATGCATCGGAATGCTCATATTCTTCAATTGGCTTCTAGCGCAGCCTTTTTACCACAGAAAAATTTTGCCATCTATGCAGCCTGCAAATCTTGTGTTCTTAGTTTTTCAAGAGCCTTAGGTGAAGAACTGAGGGAGAGGCAGATTTGGGTGACAGCAGTATGTCCCGGACCAGTAGATACAGAATTTTTTGATATTGCAGAACGTTATGGTTCTACCTTAGCAGTAAAGAAGCTGACCATGGTATCGGCTGATAAAGTTGTCGGTATGGCTCTTAGGGATGCTGCAAAGAAAAGACCAGTATCCGTATGCAGTTTGCCCATGCAGGCTTTTTGGATATTGGCGAAGATTCTTCCCCACTCCTGGATTCTGCAGGGAATGAATCTGTTAAAGTGAGGGAGGGATCAGAAAAGATGCAAAGAGGAAAAATTCATAAGGGAGAATATGGTTATATTCCATATCAACGAAAGGTGACCGTATTGTGGACAGTGTTTTTATTTGCTGTATCCCTTTCTCTGTTTGCCATTGGAATATGGTCCACAGGAGATAAAAAGAATATCCTTACTATGGTGGCAGTTTTAGGCTGTCTGCCTGCCAGTAAGAGTGCAGTCAATATGATACTGTTTTTACGGGTAAAGGGATGTTCATCAGTCGTCTGGGAAAGAGTAAAGACCCGTTCAAAGGATTTACCGGTACTTTGGGATATGGTTTTTACCTCCTACGATAAAATCTATCAGATTAGTCATATGGCAGTTAAAGGCAAGGTAGCTTTGGGATTGACAGAAGATGAACACTGTTCTGCAGAGGGCTGTGAAAAGCATCTGGATATCTATTTAAAGCAGGGGGGCTGTAAGGGCGTTACCATTAAAATTTACCAGGATGTAGAAAAGTACTGTCAGGCATTGGAAAGCCTGACAGGACAGGCAGACGATGGGGAGCAGCTGGAAGAAATTTTGGAAAATTTGATAGCGATTACATTATAGGCAAGGGAGAATAGCTGCCTTTATCAGTAAGTGATGAGAAGGAGCAGATAAATATGGTAAGCTTAAGGATTGGTGAAAATGAGAGCGGACAGAGGCTGGATAAGTTTCTTCGGAAATATTTTAAGGAAGCTCCCGGCAGCTTTTTGTATAAGATGTTGAGAAAGAAGAATATTACCTGTAATGGAAAGAAAGCTGATGGAAGAGAGATTCTTTGCATAGGTGATGAGATACAACTGTTTTTAGCTGATGAGACCGTGAAAAAATTTGGTGGAAGACTGTCGGTAGAGGAAAATCAGCAATGGGATACAGATGAACAGAAGGTGTTTCTGGAAGCCTATCATCGGCTGGGAGAGTTGGAAGTAGTTTTTGAAAATGAGCATCTGTTGGTTGTTAATAAGCCTTCCGGGATACTGACACAGAAGGCGAAATCAGAAGATATTTCTTTGAATGAATGGCTTTTAGGATATTTAATCAGCCAAAAAGCGCTGTCAAAGGCACAGCTTCATACCTTTCGCCCTTCTGTGTGTAATCGACTGGACAGAAATACCAGTGGTTTGGTGGTCTGTGGCAAAACTCTGGCAGGCAGTCAGCAAATGGGAGAACTTCTTAAAAATCGGACACTTCATAAATATTATTATACCTATGTGAAGGGACAAGTCACAGAGAGCGGACGTCTGGAGGGATATTGGAGGAAGGATGAAAAAATCAATCGTTCTCTATTAGTGGAAAAAGACCAGGGAGCAGCTTATGTGGCTACAGAATACCGGCCATTGAAGGTTTTTACTGATAGAACATTACTGGAGGTAAAGCTGATAACAGGCAAATCCCATCAAATCAGACTGCAGCTGTCTGCTGCCGGTCATCCTCTTTTGGGAGATTATAAATATGGAGACCCGAAATTTAATGATAAGTATAAGAAGAAATTTCAGATAAGCAGTCATCTTCTTCATGCCTGTCGTCTAGAATTTCCGCCTATGGATGGGGTATTAGCAGCCCTGTCCGGGATGATAGTGGAAGCCGGAGTACCAAAGGCTTTTCTGATATTAAGGGAATAAGGGGGACAAGTGGTATGGCTGCATGGAAGTCCAGGGGACTGAGAGGATTTACCTTAGAAGAATTAATTAACAGAACCAATGAAAAATATCTGGAGAACGGTCTGGCATTGATTCAGAAAATTCCTACACCAATTACGCCAATTACCATAGATAAAGAAAGCCGCCATATTACATTGGCTTATTTTGAAAAAAAGAGTACGGTAGACTATATTGGGGCAGTTCAGGGGATTCCCATCTGTTTCGATGCCAAGGAATGTTCCGGAGATACTTTTGCCCTTCAAAATATCCATCCTCATCAGGTAGAGTTTATGGAGCAGTTTGAAAAACAGAGAGGAATTGCCTTTTTTCTGATTTATTATACGGGACGGGATATCTTTTATTATCTGCCCTATGAGATACTGCGCTTTTTCTGGGATAGAGCCATGGATGGAGGACGAAAGAGTTTCCGTTTTGAGGAGTTGAATCCAGCCTATATTATCCCTAAGAAGCATGGAATTTTGATTCCCTATCTGGATATGCTGCAGAAGGATTTGGAAGGTAGAGATTAGTGTAAAGAAGCAGGAGTAATTCTATTTGACAAAGAACCCTGTATAAGATATACTAACCATAATTTAATATACTAATTAATTAGCACACTAATATATTATCACTTTAAAATAATAAAGTAAATTAAAATAAAGAAAGGACAGCAAATGGATGAGTAAAATATTGGTACATACACCCGAAGGAGTTCGGGATATCTATGGTATGGAGTATGCCAGGAAGCTGGCAGTAGAAAAGGTTATCTTAGAAAAGGTTAGGAGCTATGGGTATGAGGATATTCAGACTCCTACCTTTGAATTTTTTGATGTTTTTTCCAAAGAGGTAGGAACGACTCCTTCCCGAGAATTGTATAAATTTTTTGATAAGGAAGGAGATACTTTAGTATTAAGACCAGATTTTACTCCTTCCATGGCCAGATGTGCAGCTAAGTATTTTATGGATGAAAATGTACCTATTCGTTTTTGCTATGAGGGGAATACCTTTAGTAACACCTCCAGTTTACAGGGAAAGCTAAGAGAGGTGACGCAGATGGGAGCTGAGTTGATTGGCGACGATTCTGTAGAGGCAGACGGGGAAATGGCTGCTCTGATTATTGAGTCATTACTGGCTACCGGATTAAAGGATTTTCAGCTTAGTATTGGTAATGTAGAATATTTTAAAGGCATTTGCACAGAAGCTGGATTGGATGCAGAGACAGAGCTTAAGCTGAGAGAGCTGATTTCCGGTAAGAATTTTTTTGGAGCGGAGGAACTTTTAGAGGAATGCCATGTATCACAGCAATATCGTGAGGTACTGCTGAAAATCACCGATTTATTTGGTACTGCTGAGGCGTTGACACAGGCAAAACAGCTGGTAAAGAATCCCCGGTCTCTGGCCGCAGTAGAACGAATGGAGAAGCTTTATGAGGTACTGTGCCACTATCAGGTAGAAAAGTATGTTTCCTTTGACTTGGGGATGTTAAGTAAGTATCATTATTATACTGGTGTGATTTATAAAGCATATACATATGGTGTGGGAGATGCCATTGTAAAGGGTGGACGATACGACAATCTGCTGGGGCATTTTGGAAAGACTGCACCTGCCATAGGCTTTATGATTGTGACCGATGACCTGATGGCAGCCTTGGAGCGGCAGAATATTTCTATTCCGCTTCCTGACAAAGCAATTACTCTCAACTATACAGAGGCTACCTATCAAACTGTATTGGCAGCAGCCAGAAGTCTGCGTAAACAGGGACAGAAGGTAGTAATGATTAGGGAAAATCAGGAAAATAAATAAAAAGAGAAAAGGAAGGAAAAAATCAATGAAGGAGACGATACATAGCCAAGAGGGCAGATATCTTACCTTTGCTCTGGGAAAGGGAAGACTGGCCAATCAATCTCTGGAGCTATTGGAAAAAATAGGGATTACCTGTGAAGAAATGAAAGATAAAAGCTCCAGAAAGCTGATTTTTGTCAATGAAGAATTAAAGGTTCGTTTTTTTCTGGCCAAGGGACCGGATGTACCTACTTATGTAGAATATGGAGCAGCAGATATTGGTGTAGTGGGTAAGGATACGATTTTGGAGGAAAATCGCCGGGTCTATGAGGTGTTGGATTTAGGCTTTGGAAAGTGCCGTATGTGTGTATGTGGACCAGAAAGTGCAAGGGAGTTGTTAAAGCACCATGAAAGGATTCGTGTAGCCAGCAAGTACCCCAATATTGCCAAGGATTATTTTTATAATAAAAAGCATCAGACTGTAGATATTATTAAGCTGAATGGCTCTGTAGAGCTGGGTCCCATCGTAGGGCTGTCAGATGTTATTGTAGATATTGTGGAGACTGGATCTACTCTGCGAGAAAATGGGCTGGGTGTGCTGGAGGAAATCTGTCCTTTATCAGCCCGGATGATTGTCAATCAAGTGAGTATGCAGATGCAGACAGAACGGATTAAGAAGCTGATTCAGGATCTGAGGGAGCATCTGTAGATGATAAATAAAGGAAGGCAGGAATACGA
>JAFXJR010000121.1 GCA_017532145.1 Lachnospiraceae bacterium
ACCTTGGCAAAGCTGGCAGGAGCCATTACTGACGGACCGGTACTGATGGCTGCAAAGGCACATATGAGAAATGAGAAGCCGGTGCTTTTGGCAGTATCCACCAATGATGCCCTGGGAATGAATTTTAAAAATATTGGTCTTTTGATGAACAGCAAGCATATTTATTTTGTACCCTTTGGTCAGGATGCCCCGGCCAAGAAGCCCAATTCCATGATTGCTAGACTTGATAAGCTGGTTCCTGCGGCAGCAGCAGCCCTTAAAGGAAAACAGCTGCAGCCTGTGATCTTAGGACCGGGGCAGCTGTAAGGAACAGGGGAAGGAGACGGAAAAAGAATGTGCGGAATCAGCGGAATCTATCATGCATTTGGCGATATGAGAGAAAAAGGGGAAATCTACAGGAAGGCATTAAAGGAAATGAACGAAAGCATCAGGCACCGGGGACCTGACGAGGAAGGAATCTACCTGAGAAGCCGGTGCGGTCTGGCTCATGTACGTTTATCGATCCTGGATCTTAAAAAGGGGCAGCAGCCTATGGTCTATGTCCATGGGGGAAGGGAATATGCCATAGTTTATAACGGCGAAATCTATAATATGAACGAGCTGCAAAAGCTTCTGAAAAGCCGGGGAGTAGAGCTTTCTACCAATTGTGATACGGAGGTGATCCTAAAGGGCTATGCCCTGTGGGGGGAGGAGATAGCCGGAATGCTGAATGGTATCTTTGCCTTTGCCATTTGGGAGGAGCAGGAGAAAAAGCTGATTCTTGTGAGGGATCCTTTAGGGGTAAAGCCTCTGTATTATCATAAAAAGGATGGGCAGCTTATTTTTGCTTCGGAAATGAAAAGTCTGTTGACCTATAATCCTAATCTGGCAAGATGTGATAAGGATGGCTTAAGGGAGCTGCTGGCCTTAGGACCGGCTCACACACCGGGTAGGACAGTGTACCGGGAAATACAGGAGGTAAAGCCCGGAAGTATTTGCAGTATCAGAGAGGGAGAATGGAGGGAATACACCTATTGGGAGCTGAAGGGAAGAGAGCATAAGGAAAACAGGGAACAGACAATAGAAAAGGTTTCCTTTCTGGTAGAGGATGCAGTAAAACGGCAAATGCTGTCTGACCTTCCCGTCTGCACCTTCCTGTCCGGGGGCCTGGACAGCAGCATTGTCAGTGCCATTGCAGCAGCACATAAAAGAGAACAGAAGGATACTCTGGCTACCTATTCCTTTGATTTTATAGGAAATGAAGAGCATTTCTTATCCAATAGCTTTCAGCCCTCCCAGGATGCCCCCTATGCCAGGGAAATGGCAGAATATCTGGGCAGCAGGCACCAGGTATTGTGGTGCAATAGCAGACAGCTGTTTGATAACCTGCTTCCTGCCATGAGAGCCAGAGATATGCCCTGCATGGCGGATGTGGAATCCTCTCTGTTCTATTTTTGTGAAAAGGTAAGAGAGAGCTTTAAGGTAACCTTAACGGGAGAGTGTGCAGATGAGATTTTTGGTGGATATCCCTGGTTTTATAAAAAAGAATTGTTTGAAACACAGGGATTTCCCTGGAGCAGGGATTGTACAATAAGAGAGCTGCTATTAAAGGAGGAGCTGGTAGAGGAGCTTAAGCTGTCTGAATACAGTCGCAGAGCCTATGAAGCAACCATAGCAAAAACACCTGAATTTGCAGGAGATAATTCTGAGGAAAAGAGAAGAAGAGAATTAATGTATTTGAATATCCGATGGTTTATGGCAACCCTCCTGGAGCGTATGGATCGCACCAGTATGCACCATGGCTTAGAAGCCAGAGTACCCTTTGCAGACATAAGAATTGTGGAATATTTGTATAATGTACCCTGGCACTTAAAATATATGGATGGCATGGAAAAGGGACTTTTACGTCATGCAGCCAGAAAATGGCTTCCGGATTCTGTGCTGTTTCGTAAAAAGAGCCCCTATCCAAAGACCTATGATCCGGGCTATGAAATGCTTCTGAGAAAAGCCTTTGAAGAAATTCTCAACAGCAAGGAGGAGCCCATTCATCAGCTTATGGATAAAAAGAAGGCAAGTCAGCTTTTAAGAGGCAATCTTTCCTATACATCCTGCTGGTATGGACAGTTGATGGCAGGACCTCAGCTATTGGCCTATTATCTTCAGATCAACGGATGGATGAAGGAATATGGGGTAAGGCTTTAGACCAAATTATTGAGAGTGAGCTTCAAAAAACTTAAGTCTAGCGGGCTATGCTGAGGATTTTTGAAGCTTGCTATCGGGAAAATAGACCAGATAATATGCACATATAATTTAAGTTGTAACAGTTCAGCCTTCGGCTTCCTGTTACC
>JAFXJR010000122.1 GCA_017532145.1 Lachnospiraceae bacterium
ATTTCTTCGCGTTTCACGCTCACGAAATCCTAAAAACATTCAAAATCCACACATTTTTCTGCGAAAAATGGCTACTTTCTCATGTTTTGTGGATCCCAAGGTCATCTATTTTCATGCAAGCAAGAAAATAGATGACCTTTTGACCCTAGCATCATGAAATTTCATTTTGCAACAGCCCCTTCTGTAAAAGCGGATATTCGCAATCCGCAACTTCAACTTCGTAGCGTACTTGAAGTGGGGGACTTCCTTGATTCGGTTAAACTATCCCCCAATCATTCTTTATCCTCCAACAGCATACGATATACCTCCCGCTTTCCCATTCCTCTATCCCTTGCCGCCAGCTTCATCGCTTCCTTTCTTTCCATGCCCTGGGCTTCATAATAGGCCACATGGTCTTCCACCGGCATTTCTTTCCACTCCAAAGCAGCCTCCTCCTTTTTTTGAGCAAAGCTCTTTCCCTCTACCACCAGTACATACTCCCCTCTGGGTTCCTCATTCTGATAATAGAGTAAAGCTTCTTCCAAGGTAAAGGGCATCACTGTCTCAAACTTTTTTGTCAGCTCCCGGCAAATAGTCAGCCTTCGATTGCCCAGATTTCTTTCCAGCTCCTCCAGTGTACGAATCAGATGATGAGGAGCCTCATAGAGGATAATCGTTCTGGTTTCTGCTGTCAGCTCCTCCAGCACCTGTCTTCTCTCCTTTTTATCTCCAGGCAGAAAGCCTTCAAAACAAAACCGTCTGGTGCTTAAGCCGGACAGGGTGAGGGCAGTAATACAGGCAGCAGCTCCTGGTAGGGAGGTAACAGGAATACCAGCCTCCCTACAAAGTACGACCAGAGTTTCTCCCGGGTCAGAAATTGCCGGTGTACCTGCATCAGTAATCAGCGCTATCTCCTTTCCCTCCTGCATCAAACCAATTAAATAATGTGCCTTTTCCACCCGATTATACTCATGATAACTGGTCATAGGAGTAGAAATCCCCAAATGATTCAGCAGCTTTTTGCTGTTTCGTGTATCCTCTGCAGCAATGATGTCTACCTGCTTTAATGTCTCCACTACCCTTAGCGTTATATCCTGCAGATTCCCTATAGGTGTTGCACACAAATATAAGCTTCCTGTCATCCTTTTTCTCCCTTCTATCCAGATATCATTGACGGTTCATCCTAAAACTCCCTGTACTGCCTATATTGGCTATATGCCGTCGTCCATCTATCATATCACTATATCGCTTGAGTATATCCAGTACACAAGTCAGTCCCCTTTTGGCTCCCCATCCATTAATACCCATAAATCTCATAAATCTCAGGCGTATACACTCCCTGCTCCTGATAGATAATCAAAGGCTTTTCCACCCGTATTCTGGACTTTCCTCCCCGATTAGCTTCCATCAACACCATATTTGGCTCCTGATTCACATAAGGATGAACCATCTGCATCCTTTTTGGCTCCAACCCATACTGATGGAGTAATACCATAATTTCCGTCAATCGAAAAGGCCGGTGTACCATAAAAAAATTTCCCCCCGGCTTCAGCAGCTTGGCGGTCTGAGCCACCACATCCTCTAAAGTGCAGAGCAATTCATGACGGGCAATGGCCTTAGGTGCCTGTGGATTAACCAGTCCATGCTGCCCTATCATATAGGGTGGATTACAGGTGACTACGTCAAAAGAAGCAGCGCCCAATAGCTTGCCTGCCTCCTTAATATCTCCCTGTACAATCGTAATTTTCTCCTCCAGCCCGTTTATGGCAACACTGCGCCTTGCCATATCCACGCTTTCCCCCTGTATTTCCAGTCCGGTCAAATGGGCTGCCTGTGTTTTGGCAGACAGCAGAATGGGAATAATCCCTGTGCCTGTTCCCAAGTCTAATACCTTGCTTCCCTTTTTTGCCCGGGTAAAGCCGGACAGCAGCACAGCATCCATACCAAAACAGAATTTCTCCGGATTCTGGATAATCCGATAGCCATTCCTTTGCAGCTCATCCAGCCTTTCCTTTTCCTTGAGATTAATTGTCATCCAGCTTCGACTTTCCTTCCTGCTTCTCCAGCTTTTCCAGCTTCTTCAGTTCTTCATTTACCTCTACCTTGTGATTCTTATGCTTTCTTTTAAACCGAAGCTGATTCACCTTATATTCCTGGATTTCTTTTTCATCCTCCTTTTGGATAATGACTTTTACCTGCTGCCTTAGTACATTGACACTGTGAACCTCTCCCTTGAACCCGTCATCTGTAGTCACAAAATCTCCCACATTAGGCAGTCTCCGATTCAGCTCCTCATAGGTTTCTTCTTCATTTTTCAAACAGCACATCAGTCGGCCACAGACACCGGATATCTTGGTGGGATTTAAGGAAAGATTCTGCTCCTTGGCCATCTTAATGGATACCGGAACAAACTCTGACAGGTAAGTATGGCAGCAAAGAGGCCGGCCACAGATACCAATTCCCCCCATAATCTTCGTTTCATCCCTTACTCCAATCTGCCTTAGCTCAATTCTGGTCTTAAAAACGGAGGCCAAGTCCTTGACCAGCTCTCGAAAATCAATACGTCCATCAGCAGTAAAATAAAACAACACCTTGTTGTTATCGAAGGTGTATTCTGCATCGATTAGCTTCATTTCCAGCCCATGCTTTCTGATTTTTTCCAAACAGATTTGAAAAGCCTGCTTTTCTTTTTCCTTATTGGCTGCCTCCTGCTCATCGTCTTTTTTTGTCGCTACTCTCAGCACCGGCTTAAGCGGCTGGATTACCTTATCTCCCTCCATCTCCTTTGGTGCCGCCATTACCATTCCATACTCAATGCCCCTAGCTGTTTCTACGATTACATGGTCCCCCCGCTTAATCTCCAGTTGACCCGGATCAAAAAAATATATTTTTCCTGCTGTTCGGAAACGTACTCCTATTACCTTTACCATCTCTATCACCACACTCCTTCCTGGTCTGACTTACTCACTTCCTATCCTTCTCACTCTATGCATGCTCCTGAATCGTCAAAAACAGCAGCTCCATCGTCAATTCCAAGTTTACATTGGCATCCAGACGACGCTTGGCTTTGTCCAGTGCCTCTATCACCAGCTCAATCCCTTCATAAGTACTTCTATCTGCCATTTTTCTGATAGAGGGGATTTCCTCCCTGAAAATCAGATGATTTACATCATGGGTGGCCTTAAACAGTAATACATCCCTATACCAGACTGCAAAAATATCCAGATAGTCACTGACTTCCAGCTTATACTCATTCATCCGCTTTATGACAGCAGTAATTTCACTGATTTCCATATCATTTACACACTTTAACAGGGTAACAGCCTCTCCCTTTACCTGGTCAAAGTCCTCACTGGAAGCCAGCTGCTTTGCCTTTCCTATATTTCCTCTGGCAAACGCCACACAAATCTCAGCCTTATAATCAGGAACCTCCAGCTTCTCCATTAAATAACGCTTGATGCTGCTTCCCCTTACCGGCTTCATCTCCAACACTACGCAGCGACTGCGTATGGTGGGGAGCAATACCTCCACATTGGCAGTAAGTATCAGAATAACGGTGTACGCTGGCGGCTCTTCCAACGTCTTTAACAAAGCATTCTGTGCCTGTACCGTCATCTTCTCCCCTTCCTTTATCATATATATTTTATGGGGACTGCTATAGGGCTTAATGCTTACACTGGCATTGATTTGCTGACGAATATCATCCACACCTATCGTGCCAGGCTTTTCATGAGTAAGCTCTATCACATCCGGATGGTTTTTTCCTGCCATCTGCCGACAGGAATGGCATTCCCCACAGGGCTCCCATAATTCTTCTGTCCTTTGGGGATTTTCACATTGAAGGGCTGTGGCAAATACCCTGGCTATAAACTCTTTTCCGGAGCCTCTTTCCCCACTGAGAATATAAGCATGAGAAAGCTTGTCTGTCCTCCAGGTTTTCTGCAGCTGCTCCTTTAACTGTTCCTGTCCTATTATGTCTGCAAATTTAGCCATTTATATATCCCTATTCCCTTTCAAAGTCTGAAGACCGGATAGGTAAAAATCCCTACTCCGATTTCTTTAAGTAAATATATCCAGCAATAATCCTCTGATTTCTCCAATTTTACTGAGAATATTCAGATTATCTTTTTCTTCCTTTACCAGCTCCTGTGCCAGCTCATCCAACTTTTCGTTGACCAGACGTACAATACCATATACTCTGTGCCTTCCTCTTTTATCCAGAAAATTCTCTCTGGAGAAGGAATGAGAACGATTAATAATTTCATTCATAAATTCCTTAATCAATCCCCTGTATTTTTTCATATCCTTTACATCCCGACGCTTGGCAAGCTTATTTCCCTGCATCGTGATTTCTTCCATTAAGGTAGTCAGTCGAGCCTGTAGCTCCTGCTCCTCAATATGGCTGACCAGCGTAAATTTAAACGTTCCATTCGTGGATTGCTGCTGCACCGGCTGCTCTACCTGCACTGGTTTATTGATTTGATTTATTTTTATATCCATAACCTGTACCTCCTAATCCCATCTGCAGCCGGAGTTCCTTCTCCCTCTGCTATTATCTTATTATTCCACCTACAGCCGGAGTTCCTTCTCCTTCTGTCAGTTTCTTCCTTCCTCAGCTATCCATTCTATCCCTCAAGATAACCCTTGATACAAGAAAATTAATGATGTTTGACTCTAGCATCTTTATATTAATTCTGTCAGATAAGCCTTAATCTCCTTCAGGCATCTTTCCAGATTATCATTTTCAAATCTTCTCTGAATACCTGCCGCCACAATCTTATCTCTGGCAAAATCCTGTTCATCTGCCAAAAATCGACGACACATTTCCTCATATTTGGGAACAGGCTGTCTTCTCTCTCTGTCTAACGCTCTTTGCAGTCTCTCCCCATCGTCTACTTCAATTAAAACAGGAATCACCCTGTCTTTTCCCCAGAAATTACACATTCTGGTGTAAGCCTCCAGTGTGCCTATAATTCCATAGCTTTTCTTTTCCAAATCGATACTTCCATCGTCTACTGTGAAATATCTCCAAATACCATGGCAGGTATGATAGCTTCTTTCCTCTATAACCCTTCCTGCCTGAGCCAATCTTTTATAATTGTCTTCATCTGTAAAAAAATATTCCCGTCCGTCCTGTTCCCCTTCCCGGATCGGTCTGGTCGTATAGGGAACCAGTACCTGAAATCCCAGTTCCCCATCCTCCAGCAGTCTTTTAAAGACTGTATCCTTCCCGGCAGAACTTTTTCCCATAAAACAAATCATCCTGCCCATCATATCTCCTAAACCTCAATCACACGAATCATATTGGTATTACCGGATACGCCCAGTGGTACTCCCGCTGTCAGCACAACCACGTCTCCTTTTTTGATATAACCGGCTTTCTCTACTGCTCTCTTTGCTTCATCAAATAAGTCGTCGGCAGTATTCTCCTTTTCGATTAAAAGTGGTACTACTCCCCATATCAGACTCATCTGGCGGCATACTCTGGGATTAACTGAGCAGGCAATAATGGGACATTCCGGCTTATATCTTGCAATCATACCTGCCGTAAAACCAGACATGGTTACGGTAATAATGGCAGCAGCATTTAAATCTGCAGCGGTGGTACAGGTAGCATGGGAAATAGCAGTGGTAATATCCTTAATCTCATCGTTTTTCTTCTTCATCCGGGAAGTATAATCAATATCCCTTTCCGAACGCTCTGCAATCTTTGCCATGGTCTTCACTGCTTCTACTGGATAGAGTCCCTGTGCACTCTCTCCTGAAAGCATAATTGCTGTGGTTCCATCATAAATAGCATTTGCCACATCGGTAGCCTCTGCTCTGGTGGGACGGGGATTTTTAATCATAGACTCCAGCATCTGAGTAGCTGTAATTACGTGCTTACCATTAGCCACTGCCAGCTTAATCATCTTCTTCTGCAGCACGGGAACATCTTCCAGAGGAATCTCTACTCCCATATCTCCTCTTGCTACCATAATACCATCAGCTACCTCAATAATCTCTTCCAGATTATGGATACCCTGCATATTTTCGATTTTAGCGATAATCTTCATCTTACTGTTATGCTCATCCAATAGCTTCCTCAGTTCCAGAACGTCTTCCTTTGTGCGGGTAAAGGAAGCGGCAACAAAGTCGAAGCCCAGCTCACAGCCAAAAATAATATCCTTTCTGTCAGCCTCTCCGATATAGGGCATGGAAAGCTGTGCATTGGGGATATTCACCCCTCTTTTATTGGCAATGGAACCACTGTTTATTACCGTACAGACAATATCCTCTCCCTCTATCTCATCCACCTTCAGCTCAATCAGACCATCATCAATCAGAATGGACATTCCCGGTTTGACATCATTCTTCAGATTCTTATAGGTGACAGAAACCCTCTCAGAAGTACCTGGTACATCATCCATAGTCAGTACAAATTTCTGACCTGCAACAAGCTCTACCCTGCCTTCTTCAAAGTCCCGGATCCTGATTTCAGGTCCTCTTGTGTCCATCAACGTAGCGACAGGAATGTTTAGCTCCTCACTAACCTTGACTACCTTTACAAACTTTCCCTTCTGCTCCTCATGGTCTCCATGGGAAAAGTTGCAGCGAGCCACATTCATACCGGCCAATATCAGTTCCCTGATTTTTTCCTCACTCTGGCTTGCCGGTCCTATCGTACAAATCATCTTGGTTTTTCTCATTCCGGTTCAATCTCCTTTAATTGATTTTTTGTGACTATTCAGCAGGTCTGCACACTTGCTGAGCTGACCGTACCAAATATTCTTTTACTACCCTGATACACCCATTTTTCCCTATACCCTGCAGGTTGAGTCCCATCCTTCCGACAGAAAGGATAGAATGAATCAGTTCCCTGTCCAGCCGCTCTCCTGGTACTGCCAGTGGTATCCCCGGAGGATATACGCTGATAAATTCAGCTGCTATCCGTCCCTCACAGGTACTGACCGGCAACTGTTCCGACTCGCCATCATATGCTCTGGAAATTGCCATAACTGCCTTTCCTGGTTTCACCGCCTCAACTTCCAGATTCTTTTGTATACTAACAGACTTTTTTTCACCTTCTTCCTTATCTATCTCCCATAATGCCTCAGCCAACCGCTGCATCCCCTCTCTGGTATCCATCATAGTCAGAATAGCCAGTACATATCCTTCTGCTGCCATTTCCATCTGCAAATGATGTTTTTGTCTCAATACCTGATAAAGCTCAGCTCCTGTCAGACCACTGCTTTGTGTGGCTATCACCAGCTTGCAGGGGTCTCTGTGAAAAATCCCCTTTTGTCTTAGCTGTTCTTCCTGATTCTGCTCCTGCCGGAAAATCTCCGGCAGCTTGATATATCGGCAGTCCTCCAGCCTGTTAGTCAGCTCCTGCCTTAACTCCAACAATCTGCCCAGCCTTCTTCTTCCCTGCTCCTCCAACTGATCCAGACACGCCTCCATAGAAGCCATCAGTACATAGGAAGGACTGCTTGTCTGAAAAATTTGAAGATACCTTTCCAGCCTATAGACGGACACCAGACTTCCTTTTAGATGAAGTAAAGATGTCTGTGTCATAGAAGGCAACGTCTTATGGAGACTGTGAATCACTACATCAGCCCCCTGTGACAGGGAATTGGCAGGATAGTCCGGATGAAAACCAAAATGGGCTCCATGTGCCTCATCTACAATTAATGGAATATTATACCTATGAGTTATATCGGCTATTTTCTCAATATCCGATACGACTCCCTCGTAGGTAGGAGAGGTAATCATCACCGCTCCAATGTCTCTCTCCTCCTGCAGAGCCTTTTCTACCTGACAGGGCAGGATTCCTCCTGCTATTCCACTCTCCTGTATCATCGGAGGATATAAATAGGCTGTCTCCAATTCCTGCAGATATACTCCATGATAGACGGAGCGATGGCAGTTTCTTGCCATAAGCAGACGACCGCCCTTTTTAGTGGCTGCCATAATCGCAGCCAGGATTCCACAGGTACTACCATTGACAAGCATCCAGGTTCTGTCTGCTCCATATAACCGGGCAGCCCTCTGTTGACAGCTTTCCAGAATACCGGCAGCCTGGTGGAGATTGTCAAAACCGTCAATCTCCGTTATATCCAACCGGTAAAGCTTCCCCAGACTGCCCTCTGCTGCCTCCTGCTGCCTTTTATGTCCCGGCATATGGAAGGGATAATAATCTGCCTCTGTATATTCCTTCAATCGTCTGTACAGTTCCCCCATGGACTAACCCTGATACTGTACCTTTCGGGGTCTACCGCCCTGTAAACTGTCCCTATGCAACAGACTTCCCTGTGCTAATCTGGTTTTTCCCCGTCCCTGATGCAGCTTTAGTGTTTCCATTAAAGAGCAGTATTTATCCGCAGCTGAAACCACCCAGGCCTCCCTGCATAAAGGCGGAACTATCGTTAACGGCCACATATGTTTTTTAATAATATCCTTTTCTCTGGCTGTCAGATGGTATTCTTTGGAAGCATTTTTCAAGGCAATCCCCGGATGGAAGAAACCATGCAGATTTCTAATATCCCTATGCTCCTTATCATGCCAGTCATACAAAAAATAGTCATGCAGCAAAGCTCCTCTAATCAATTCCCTCTGACTACAGGAAAGTCTCAGCTTTTTATTCAACACCAGGCTATGCTTTGCTACACTGATACAATGACTGTTTACCGTCATATTTCCATGCTGAATAAATTCCTTTGTCTTGTTAAAATTGTCTGAGGCCAGAATATCTCCCCCATGCTCCTTCAATAGAGAATATAATTCTCTTTGCTGCTGGAAAAACCGATGTAGCCTCTCTCTTTTTTTCTGGTTATTCTGTCGTTTGCTTTTCATATCTCCTCCATTCCAGTTGGGAATCTTCCCAAGGCTTTCCTTCTAATAATAACACACTATAGGGAATCCGGTATACATATATTCATAAATAATTTTTGCCTTCTCATAAGGAAGATTAATACATCCGTGGGAGCCATTGGTTCGATAAATCTCACCACCAAAGGAGCCGCGCCAGGTAGCATCATGCATTCCTATATTTCCATTAAAAGGCATCCAATAGGATACCGGTGTAGCATAATTTTCTCCCCTTAGTACTGCATTTCTGGTTTTATAGGTTAAACCAAATACTCCTGCCGGAGTCGTCCATCCCCTAGCTATATTACCAGATACAAAATCACTCTCTAAAAGCATTACCCCATCCACATACAGATACAGCTTCTGGGCGGTAAGGTCCATTTCCACATAAGAGTTTACAATCTCCACCTGCCAGGATGCAGGCTCTATATAGGTATGAGCAGGCTGCTTTTCCGTCTCTATCCCCTTATGAATAGCCTCTATCAGCTCCTGTAGCTCTGTCTCTGTCTCCGTCTGCCATCCACAGGCTTGCGTATTTAATTCAATCCGCCTGCCATCCGTAGTCTGGAAAAATCTGTTTTTTCCATAGGTATCATAGGAAGCCGCCTGTTGTTCCACAAATTCCCTGATTTTATCCTCTCTCAGCCTTACCTGTTCTCCCTCAATCTCTATCCATCCATGAATGAAATCTTCATTCACCACTACCAGATTTCCATTCCAGTCATAATTAATCTCTGTGGACAGATACTGATTGGCCTGTTGGAGAGTAACTTCCAGCCCTTCCTCCTTTTTTGTTGCTTTTTCATGAAGATAACATCCTCTTTCTTCCAGATTCATCTCCGGCTCCAGATAGGCCAATGACCGGATAATTTCTTCTCGTACCAAATCTTCTTTCAGCTCTGTACCGGCATCTGCCTCCATCATTTGATATTGCTTCTTCTGTGGAGAATAAACAATATAGGCATCCTTAGCTGGTCTGATATTTTCTTCTCGGTAAAATGCCAACTCCTCCAGCTCCCTTTCCAGCCTGTCTTTATCATAAGTGATTAAATCATACAAATCATAGGTATGCTCCTCAAAAAAACCACTAATCCACGCCCAGGGCTTCTGACCTTTCATCATCCGCATCAAAGAACCATCCCACTGATACTCCATATCTATTTCTGCAGAGGTAATAGTCTCTTTTACCCCATCCCGTCCCTGTATGGCTAAGGCATACTCCTCCAACTGCCTATACAACAGTATCTCAACCTCTGCCGCCGTCTTATAGCTGCAGTTTTGTCCGTTGATTATAGTATTAAAAAAGTAATGGTTTTCAAAAAAAACTGCCAAACCGGCATAAGTACCACCCAGCATTACCAGTATGGCCACCAGAGCTGCCATCACTGTTTTTCCTACCGTACTTCGTCTTCTCGCCTTTTTTATCTTCTTCGTTCTTTTTTCCTTTTTTCTTCTCATCATCCAGTTACCAACCCTTTATCCAAAAACAGTTTGAATGAGAAACATGTAGCATAAAGTCCCCAGTCCCACAGTCAGCAGTATATTCCTTTTCCAAAGATGCAGCATCACCACCACACCTACAGAAATCAGCTCTGCCATTCCATGACCTTCTGCCAGAATATCTACACCTCTCAGACAGTATACTACCAGAGTAGCCATAATTGCAGGCGGCAGGCAGCTTCCCAGCTCCCGTATCACATCCGGTATCCGCCTGCTGCCTCCAAATACGATGAATGGCACTGCCCTTAACAGCATCGTACATATTGCTGCCACTGCTATGATTCCAATAGAATGTATTGTGTTCATCCATGTTCTCCATTCTTATGTACTGCTTTGGGTTTGGCTTCCCCTTCTTTTCCTCAATATTAATAATATACACACAGCGGCTGAAAGTGACGGTAAAATAAACCGTTCCGGTCCCCATAATAAAAGAAAGGTAAGCGATGACAAAAAGCCTATTATTACGGGCAAACGAGCCTTCCCCTCCTGCCATTGTTCTACCACGATGGCCACAAATAAAGCCGTCATCGAAAAGTCGATTCCTGTAGTGTCGAAGGCAATCAGCTGTCCAGCCAGACTTCCTATTACTGAACCCAAAATCCAATAGCATTGATTGAGTAAGGATATCCAGAAACTTACCTGATTTTCATCCACGCTTACTGGTATCTTCGTTCTGCATAATAAGGAATAGGTCTCATCTGTCAGGGAAAATACCATATATGGATAAGCTTTTCCCATTTTTCTATATCTTTCAATAAAAGAAAAACCATAAAATATATGTCTGCCATTGATAAAAAGAGTCATCATCGCTGTCTGTAGCAGACTGGCTCCTCCTGTCAGCAAAGTGACCAGGATAAACTGCATACTTCCTGCATAGACTACACAGCTGATTCCAAACGCCCATAGAACATGGTAACCTGCATTCTGAAGCATAAGTCCAAAGGCTGTACCCAGAAACAGGTAGCCCAGCATCACTGGAATTGTTTGACGAAAAGCAAAGCCTATACAGCTTCCCCTTTCCTTTTGTACTATCCTCTCCATCTGTATTCTGCCTCTTTCCATAGCTCTCCAGCCCTTCCCAGTATAAGGTTATTTGTGTAAAAATGCAACGGAAAACATCATCAGCATTCTGGCACACTCTACCCGACTGACTTCACTTTGAGGAGCCAGACGGCTGGTTCCATCCTCGTTAGGCTTTCCACTGATTATTCCCATTTCCACAGCCCACTGCATAGATGAGGCAGCCCAATGGTTAACACTTTCTCCATCGCTAAAGCTGTCTAGGGATGCTCTTTGGCTGACATCATAACCCTGTGTTTTGGCAAATAAAAAGAGCATCTTGGCCGTCTGTTCTCTTGTTATATTTTTATGTAGTCCAAAGCTTCCATCACTGTAACCCGAGCAAATCCCTCTGTTGCTGACCCAATAAACACCATCACTATACCACTTTCCCCTCTGTACATCAGTAAAACGGTTTCTAAAGCTTACCTTGGGTGAGCCTGCTATTCGATATAATATAGTAGCAAACATCGTCCTGGTAACAGGCTGGTCAGGACGAAACTCCTGAGTTCCTCCTATTACCCCCATAAATCCTCGATTATAGACGTAGCTTACACTTTCATACTTCCAGTTGCCAGGTATCTTTTCCACATCGGTAAAGATAAATTCCTTTTCCGATATTTCGGTTTCCACCACAACGTCTTTTTCCCATTGGGCATATACATATACCTCTGTTTCATTTTCTGCAGCCAGATTCCGTACTACTGCCTGATCATGGTAAGTAATCCCTGTTCCGTCGGCTCTGGTATTCCATCCAACAAAGGAATATCCCTCTCTACGCAGGGTATTTACAGGAAATGCATAGCCCAAATCCCTTTCACAGCCTGCTAATGGTTCCATTTCTCCACTGTCTGCCCCATTACCTACAAACACAATTTTATAATTGGTCGTCGTATATTCATCAGCATCGATTGCCACTACCACCTTCATACTGCGTCCATTTCCACAGTCATACTGATAGCTGGCCTCCTTGGCAGAATCTTCTATTATCAGAGTTTCTCCCTCTAATTTCATATTTTCCAGCCCAAAGATTCCTTTCTGTTCCAATTCAGGATAATTGGTAATATCCAGGTGTGCTTCCTTCAGATAGACCCGATTATTTTCTCCGATTAAAAATCCAGTGACTGTCCTTCTCTCATCAGGCAAAAACAGCTTCAGTTTTTTATTCGCAGAAATATCCAGCCATCCAATATGATTGCCTCCGCAAATAAGCTTTTCCAGATATAGATTATTGCTTAAATTCAACTCCTTTAATCCATTATCCCGGCAGTCCAACGACCTTAGCTCCCGGTTTCGGCTAAGATTCAACTCAGTAATCTTACTGTCCCGACAAATCAGTTCCTCTAAAAGAAGGTTATGCCTTAAATCCAATGCAATAACAGGCAGCCCTCTTAGCTCTATCCGTTTTAGCTTCTGATTATGATCCAGTACCAGAGAACGGAACTTAATATCACTTGCTGTAATCTCTCCTCCTGTCAGAATACAAATGTACAAATCTTGCAGTTTGGTATTCCTGCTGATATTCAGACTGTCAAAATTGTTGGTTGCTTTCTCATTGATTTCCAGCTTTACAGATAAGGCTTTCAGGGCTGTATTATTAGTTAAATCCAGTGTTTTTACCGGATTCACCACATGAAAATTCAGACTTTCCAGCTTTTCATTACTGCTGATATTCAATCCTGCTGCCAGCTCTCCCGGCATCTTCATACAGGCTAAGGATTTTAAATGCTGATTTTGACTTAAATCCAGCTTCACCAGTCCCGCTCCCTGCAGATACAGTGTTCTTAATGCCGTATTCTGGCTTACATCCAGTTCACTTAGTGTTCCCAGCCGTCCTTCAAAATGAAGCTCCGTTAAAGAGGTAAAATACTCGATTCCCTTCAAACTGACGAAGCCCATTCTTTTTTCCTTTAACACGATTTTTACCGTTCTGCGTATTTCTTCCGGTGCCAATAAATCATCCTTATTTCTATCACAGTTTTCAACGATGTACTTACGGAAAAGGTTATCCGGAAAATGGACTTCATCAATGGCAATGCCTTCGACTATCGGCCGCGGCTGATTTTCTCCTGCCGGCTCTTCCACATATTCTTCCGATACAGACGGACCTATCCACACTTCTTCTGATCGAAGCTGATTTTCCTGTAGGCTTTCTTCTGGCTGTGTCAGACTCCCCTGGGATTCTTCTGCATAGGTCTCGCTTCCTTGAGCTTCTTCTGCATAGGTCTCGCTTCCTTGAGCCTCTTCTGCATAGGTTTTGCTTCCTTGAGCTTCTTCGGCATAGGTCTCGCTTCCTTGAGCTTCTTCTGCATAGGTCATACTTCCTTGAGCTTCTTCGGCATAGGTCATTCTTCCTTGAGCCTCTTCTGCATAGGTCTCGCTTCCTTGAGCTTCTTCTGCATAGGTCTCGCTTCCTTGAGCTTCTTCTGCATAAGTCATACTTCCTTGAGCTTCTTCTGCATAGGTTTTGCTTCCTTGAGCTTCTTCTGCATAGGTTTTGCTTCCTTGAGCTTCTTCGGCATAGGTCTCGCTTCCTTGAGCTTCTTCGGCATAGGTCTCGCTTCCTTGAGCTTCTTCTGCATAGGTCTCGCTTCCTTGAGCCTCTTCTGCATAGGTCTCGCTTCCTTGAGCCTCTTCTGCATAGGTTTTGCTTCCTTGAGCTTCTTCGGCATAGGTCTCGCTTCCTTGCCCTTCTTCGGCCTGCGTCAAACTTACCTGAACTTTTTCTAATCTATCTGACACCTGTTCTGCTGCATATATAGGGCAGCCTATCAACAATCCCCCCAATAAGAAAGCAATAATTCCTGTTTTTTGCTTCACCTTAATTCACCACATTCCTCTCCTCCCCTTGCAAAAATGCCTCAATATTCTTGTAGGTTTCCTCTACTACCCGGTTTCTTGCCTCTGTGCTGGCCCAAGCCATATGGGGAGTAATAATCAGTCGATTACTGTCTTTGATTCTGCTTAATGGATTGGTTTCCTTCATTGGCTCTGTACCCGTTACATCCAAACCGGCACCAGCAATCCAGCCCTCTGTCAATGCAGTATATAAATCTGTATCATTTACCACCGGTCCCCTTGCTACATTAATCAGGATTGCTGTCTTTTTCATCTTACCCAGACTTTCCTTATTTATAAGGTTTCTGGTTTTATTACTAAGGGGACAATGAAGGGATAAAAAGTCTGACTCTCGCAGCAACGTATCCAGCTCCACCCTTTCGTAGTCCTGACAACTGCTGTTTCCTGATGCAGAATAAAAAATCACCCGACAGCCAAAGGCTTCAGCAATCTTTGCCACCCTTCTTCCAATGTTTCCCATTCCTACAATTCCCCAGGTCTTTCCCTCCAGCTCAGTGAACGGAAGGTCAAAATTGGAAAAACGGGACTGGGCAGCATAAGCACCCGATTTTACATACTCATCATAATGTCTTAGCTTTTCCATTACATAAAAACAGAGCGCAAAGGTATGCTGTGCCACTGCTGCTGTAGAATAATTTACCACGTTCGTCACCTTGATTCCCCTGCCCTTGCAGTATTCCAAATCTACATTGTCAAATCCTGTGGCAAACTCACAAATCAACTTCACCCTCTCCGCTCCTGCCAATGTCTGCTCATTCAATGGAGACTTATTGGCAATAATAATCTCTGCCTCCTATACCCTCTCAGCCACTTCATCTGCTGTGGTGTTCTGGTAAATGATTACCTCTCCCAATTCCTGCAGACTGTCCACCGACACATCCTGCCCCACACTGCCTCTTTCTAAAATTACTATCTTCATTGGCTTATGCCTCCTTACTTTATCACTTATTCAGCACACTATTCGTCCCGCTGGTTCGTCTTATCTGGCTTATATAGACTCCTCCCTGACAGGCAAAAAGCCGGGCATATTTCCCCAGAAATATACCCGGCTGTATACACTATAATCTCTTTAACAGTTCTTCTCTCTGTGCTTCATAACCCGGTTTACCCAGAAGCGCAAACATATTTTTCTTATAGCTTTCCACACCCGGCTGGTCAAAAGGATTTACGCCCAATAGATAGCCACTGATACCGCAGGCAAACTCAAAGAAATAGAACAGTTCACCCAAATAAAACTCGTTTATCTCAGGGATATGCACCATTAAATTGGGAACATTTCCATCAGTATGTGCCAGAATCGTACCATTCATAGCACTCTTGTTTACGAAATCTACCGTCTTTCCTGCCAGATAGTTCAGACCATCCAAATCTACAGCCTCAGTACCCAATACAATTTCTTCTCTGCTGGTTTCGATATTGATTACCGTCTCAAACAGGTTTCTTGCTCCATCCTGGATAAACTGCCCCATAGAGTGCAGGTCTGTCGTTAAGTCCACACTTGCCGGGAAGATACCCTTCTGATCCTTCCCTTCACTCTCACCATAAAGCTGCTTCCACCACTCGGATACATAATGGACGCAAGGCTCATAGTTAGCCAGAATTTCTATGCCCTTCCCCTTTCTTAAAAGGATATTCCTCAACGCTGCATACTGCAGAGCATCATTCTCTTCATAAGCAGCCTCCAATGCCCTCTTTCTTCCGCTGGCAGCCCCTTCCATCAGCTTGTCAATATCTGCACCGCTGACTGCGATAGGCAACAGCCCCACTGCTGTCAGTACGGAGAAACGTCCACCTACATCGTCCGGTACCACAAAGGTTTCATAGCCCTCCTCCGTAGCAAGATTCTTTAAAGAACCCCTTGCCTTGTCTGTGGTGGCATAGATTCTTTTTGCTGCTTCCTCCTTGCCGTACTTCTTTTCCATCATTTCCTTAAAGACACGGAAAGCAATGGCCGGCTCTGTAGTAGTTCCTGACTTACTAATCATATTAATGGAAAAATCCCTGTCTCCAATCACATCCATTAAATGCTTAATATAGGTTGAACTGATAGAATTACCCACAAAATAGATTTCCGGAGTCTTTCTTACCGATGCATCCACCATATTATAGAAGCTGTGTCTTAAAAATTCTATCGCTGCTCTGGCTCCCAGATAGGAACCTCCGATTCCAATAACCAACAAAACCTGAGAATCCTGTTGAATTTTTTCTGCTGCCTTTTTAATTCTTGCAAACTCGTCCTTATCATAGTCCACCGGCAAATCAATCCATCCCAGAAAATCATTGCCTGCACCGGTTTTAGAAACCAGCAGTTCCTTTGCATCCATTACCGATTTTTTCATAAGCTCCACTTCGTGTCCGCTGATAAATGTGGAAGCCTTGGAATAATCAAATGTCACTTTATTGCTCATTCATCTCACTCCTTTGTTCTTCCGGCTTTTTCCGGATTGTCTGACCATGACAAAAATGTATCATAAATTTCTGTTTTTGGCAACCTTAACCCAACCCCTGCTTTGGAATTAACCCTGCTTTTGCCTTGTCTGCATATAAAGGGTTGTATTGGCTGAATTTACACATTTTCTCAAATAAGAAACTGTCCCAGCAGCTCGTCCAGCTCCTCCTGCTCCTGACTGGTCAGACTACTCTTAGCTCCCTTTTCCTCTCCTGCCTGAACAGAATCTTTCTCCTGCTTCTCATCTGTCTCTCGGACTCCTTCCTCTCTTACAGCTGCCAGACCAATTTCTTCCCTAAGCAGCTGACTCTTCTCTTTCTTTTTATCTCGGATTTCCTCCCGAATGATTTTCTCTCCTGTCAACTCCTCCCAGTCGAGAGCAGACTGCTTCAGCTTGTTTACCATATGATTTTCCAGATAGTCTACCAGGCTGGTTTTCAGCCTGTCCCTTCTGCTTTGTACATCCACCATACCCGATATGGAAAAATACACATATAATCCAAGAAATCCGGCAATATAATAAGGAAGAATCTTTCCTACTGTTTCTCCCTGTATAATCTCCCGGCAGGCTGCCACACCTGCTGTAGCTATGGCTAATAAGACAAACTGCCCGGCCAGATGCTGCAGTCCTGTCAGGGATATACCTATTACCGATATTTTCAAAAGAAACTTATCCACAAATACCGGAATATTGGACACTCCTTCATTTAACTGGTAGCAGTTGACAAATTTTGTTTTACACTGTTTCAGAAACCTATTGTTTGTAGCAGCCATGTTGTCCGTTTCTCTTATAATACTCTGATATACTATGCCAGTCACTATCTGACACAGGATACTCAAAAACAAAAAGAAAAGAAACGCACAGCTGAGCATTCTATTTTCCAGAAAAACACCAACAATTACCGACATATGAAACCTCCTTTTTCTGACTTGGATATTATATCTAAAACTTCCTGACAACTCAAGATATCCAGCCCTCTAAGTCATTTTCCTTATTCGACAAGCGATAGAATACCTCTGGAAAAATCCAATAGTTTCTGTTATAATTATCACTACTTTTAACCGAATCAAGAAAGCTCTCTACTTCAGACACCATTGGCTGAGACTTTTTGATGTATACTATGGAAAGCACAGACCAGTCAAAGGAGCAGTTAATCCATATTTGATGTACTAAATACTAAGTGGAGTTTGCTGCTTTATCATAGCAGAAAGCTTGCTTGTATCGGGTGATAAACAAGTTTCGGAAGGTGACAATAATGATGACGTATAAGACAAAAGGTGTTTGCTCTACCTCCATCCAGGTAGAACTGAAGGAAGGTATTATTCAATCGGTAGACTTTGCCGGAGGCTGCAATGGTAATCTGCAGGGAATCTCCCGACTTGTAGAGGGGATGACAGCAACTGAAGCAATAAAACGACTGCAGGGAATCCACTGTGGCAACCGTTCCACCTCCTGCCCTGACCAGTTGGCAAAGGCACTAGAGACTATGATATAAAAAGTAATCTGGAGGCATCTGATAATGGCAAAAAGAATCGTTCTTACTGGCGGCGGAACAGCTGGCCATGTGACCCCGAATATCGCTTTGATTCCAAAACTGCGGGAGCTGGACTATGAAATTTATTATATGGGTTCCTATGAGGGAATCGAGAGAAAGCTCATTGCTGATTTTGATATTCCCTATTATGGAATTGCTACGGGGAAGCTGCGCCGCTATCTGGATATAAAAAATTTTACAGATATTTTCCGTATTCTCAAGGGCTATAATGAAGCCCGTAAATACTTAAAAGAGATTCATCCGGATATCATTTTTTCCAAGGGAGGCTTTGTCAGTGTACCTGTGGTGCGTGCTGCTGACTCCCTGCATATTCCCTGCATTATTCATGAATCTGATATGACTCCCGGTTTAGCCAATAAACTCTGTCTTCCGGTGGCTCGTAAGATTTGTTGTAATTTCCCGGAAACCATTCAGATGCTTCCGGAAGGAAAGGCAGTGCTTACCGGCTCTCCTATCCGTGAGGAACTATCTAAGGGTAACCGGATTGCAGCCTACGACCTGTGTAAATTTACCTCCAATAAACCGGTTATTATGGTTATCGGAGGCAGTTTGGGTGCAGAGGCCATCAATAAGACGGTAAGAGAGGCACTGCCTAAGCTTTTAGACGATTTTCAGGTTGTCCATCTCTGTGGAAAGGATAAGGTTGATAACCTTATGCTAAATATTCGGGGATATAAACAATTTGAATATGTAAAAACGGAGCTGAAGGATATTTTTGCTATGGCAGATTTGGTTATTTCCAGAGCTGGAGCCAACTCCATCTGTGAACTTCTGGCTCTCAAAAAGCCCAATTTACTCATTCCCCTTCCCGCCCATAGCAGCCGGGGAGACCAGATATTAAATGCCCGCTCCTTTGAATCTCAGGGCTTTAGTATGGTTATTGATGAGGATTACCTGACAGAAAATCTTCTGGTAGAAAAAATTCATGAGCTTTACTTTACCAGACAGACCTATATTGATGCCATGGGAGAAAGTAACCAGCTGAACTCTATCCGTACCATTACCAATCTATTAGATGAGATGTTAAAACAGGATTGATTCCACTATATCCTCTTACTCAACACGTAAAACCTTGTAGGTTTAAAGCAGAGAGCTTTCTTCATTTGAATGAAAGTATATGTTCATAAAACAGCTGAAGGGACTGTCACAAAATGCAATTCTGTCACAATATATAGTATGATTCTCTTGGAATCAATGCTATATATTGCACAAAATTTTTATTTGCGACAGCCCCTTCATTTGCCAAAGCGGATATTCACACTCCGCGAAGTGAAAATTTGCTCAATAATAGCTTATATTTCTATCAGCTCATACTCATCATTACCAAGTCCCAGCTTCACTGCATGCTCAATAGAGGACTTCCAGTTGGTCTGGGGAGCAGAATCCATAAAGTGATCTCCGTGTACATGGGGCATACGGTCTAACTGACTGTTGGCAATCACCGGCTGGCGATTTACTGCATCTGCACAGGCCAAATCCAGTGCCACCGGATCAAAGGAGGCAAACATTCCCACATCAGGAACGATAGGAATATCATTTTCAGCATGACAGTCACAATTAGGAGATACATCTACCACCAAACTGATATGGAAATGTGGTCTTCCTGCCAGCACTGCTTTGGAATATTCTGCAATCTTTCTATTCAGAATATCGTTAGACTCATCATTTGCAGCTTCTATGGCATCTGTAGGACATACCCCGATACAACGACCACAGCCCACACATTTATCATGATTAATGGTGGCTTTTTTCTCTGTAATGGTAATAGCATCATGGGCACATATCTTGACACAGCGTCCACAGCCCACACAAGGCTCCTGATTTACATAGGGCTTTCCTGCACTGTGCATCTCCATCTTACCTGCCCTGGATCCGCATCCCATACCGATATTCTTTAACGCTCCCCCAAAGCCTGTAGCCTCATGTCCTTTAAAATGGGTAAGAGAAATGAAAATATCCGCATCCATAATGGCTCGTCCAATCTTGGCCTCTTTTACATAGTCTCCTCCCTCTACTGGTATCAATACCTCGTCTGTTCCCTTTAATCCATCTGCAATAATTACATGACAGCCTGTAGAGAAAGGCGAAAAACCATTCTGGTAAGCAGCATCCATATGATCCAGTGCATTCTTTCTGCCACCCACATACAAGGTATTACAGTCCGTTAAAAATGCCTTTCCTCCCAATTCCTTAATTACTTTGACGACTACCGCAGCGTAATTTGGTCTGAGATAAGCCAGGTTTCCCGGCTCCCCGAAATGAATCTTAATTGCTGCATATTTTTTGTCAAAAGAGATTTCTCCTATTCCTGCCTTTTTGATCAGTCGCTCCAGCTTTCCCAGCAGATTCTCATGAAATGTGGTTCTCATATTTGTATAATATACTTTTGATTTTGCCATATTATCCTCCATTTTTATCAAATCAGTCACCATTTTCTTCCCTACTTTTTCGATTCGATTAAGTACTCCATTACATCCAACAAGGAATAAAATTTTCCATAAAGCATGGCCTCTATCTCCGGTGTAGGCTCCACCATATCCGGCACCATAATCGGCTTCATTCCGGCTCTATATGCCGACTTTATCCCATTAAAGGAATCTTCAATAGCTACTGCATTGACCGGTGTTACTCCTAATTCTGTGCAGGCCTTCAGATAAATGTCCGGCATAGGCTTACTATGCTCTACCATATCTCCGGTGATAATCGTTCTAAAATAATCGGTTAAGCCAGACTGATCCAGATGCCCCATCACACTCTCCTTACTGGTAGACGAGGCTAATCCCACAATATAACCTTGTGCCGTCAGATATTCCAAAATCTCTACTACCCCTTCCTTTAAGGGCAGACCTTCCTCCAGGATTCTCCTTTTCATCAGCATACGTACTGTATCTTTGTAATCCTGAAAGGGAAAGTCCTTGCCATACAGCTTCCTCATCAAAGCCTCTGCATCATTTTGATTCAGACCGATACATCCTTTCATTCCCTCACTTAAGTCACCCAGCTTCATCTCTCTGGCAACCTCTTCCCAGCACTGACACCCTATCCTTTCCGTATCAAACAATACACCATCCATATCAAATACGATTGCATTCGTCATCCTTGATCAGCCCCTTCTTTGATTGATATGATTTGACACTCCTCATTGCTAAAGGTTTTAATATTACTTCTACAATTATGATTAATTTATTATACCCCAGAAACCAGTCATCCGCAAGTTAACAGACCTTGTATATTTATCCCAACTTATTTTTGTAAAAATGGGTACTCTATGATATAATGAGCCATGAAAAATCTGGAAAGGTGTTCTTTATCATATGCTATTTAATTCTTATATTTTTATTTTCCTTTTTCTTCCCCTTGTATTGTTGGGATGGTATGGTCTGAATCGACTTCATCAATACAATCTGGCTATGGTTTTTTTGTCCGGGATGTCCCTTTGGTTTTATGGCTATTTTAATACCTACTATCTGACCATTATCATTATCAGTATACTGATTAACTATTTTCTCAGCTACCTGCTCACCTTGGCCCATGGAAGGACTGCACGACGCATCGGTCTTATCAGTGGTACAGGTATTAATCTGGCCGTCCTTTTCTATTTTAAATACTATGATTTTTTTGTAGAAAATATCAATTCTCTGTTTCAAACAGACTTTAACCTAAAGCATATACTGCTTCCTCTGGGGATTAGTTTCTTTACCTTTCAGCAGCTTTCCTTTATTATTGACCGCTGTACAGGCAAAACAGAGCATTATTCCTTTATTCATTATGTAGCCTTTGTCACCTTCTTTCCTCAGCTGATTGCAGGTCCTATCGTGCTTTATAAGGAAATTATCCCTCAGTTTGAAGATTTCACCAAAAGAAGCTTTCAGATTCAATATTTTACCAAGGGTCTGTCCCTGTTTATTCTGGGACTGTCTAAAAAGGTGCTGCTGGCCGATACTCTGGCTTTAACCACTAACTTTGGCTTTGCCCAAACCTATTTTCTGGATACTCCCTCTACCATCTTGGTTACCTTGGCATATACCTTCCAAATCTATTTTGATTTCAGTGGATACAGTGATATGGCCATGGGACTGGCCTGGATGTTTAATATACAGTTACCAGTTAACTTCAACTCTCCTTATAAAGCCTGCAGTGTTAAAGAGCTGTGGCAGCGCTGGCATATGACACTGTCCCGCTTCTTTATCACCTATGTCTATATTCCTCTGGGAGGCAGCCAAAAAGGAACTGCCAGAACCATACTAAACACGATGATTGTCTTCTCTCTTAGCGGACTTTGGCATGGTGCCAACTGGACCTATGTAGCCTGGGGAGTTATGCAGGGCGTACTGGTTGTATGGGATAATCTGGGAATTATCGGAATCAAGGGAGCTTCTGAAAAATCTCCCTCTCGCTTTCTTATTCCTAAATGGTTGGGATGGATTTTTACCTTTTCCTTCTTCAATCTATCTTTGTTTTTCTTCCGAAGTGAAAATATGGCTGCTGCCTTCCAGCTGTTTAAAAATCTGTTTTCCTTCAAAAGTACAGGCTATCTTTATAAATTGGCTGCCAGTATGGATATTCCTGAATTTTATATTGTTGAACAGGCTCTTAAGCTTGTTTTCCCAGACCTGCTTTCCATGGCCTATATCGTGCTGTTTTTACTGATTCTTGCAATCAGTGGATTTATCCTGACACGGCCAAATGCACTACAGATGGTAGAATCGTCTCAATATAATTCCCGATTCTGCTGGTTTATCAGCCTACTGTTTATCTGGTGCCTGATTTCCTTTTCACAGGTCAGTACCTTTATCTACTTTAATTTTTAACCAAATTAAGTAGGCTTCCTTGCCTCACGTATGTTGAGTACTTCGTGGTAAACTCTACTTCAGCCTCTACCTGCTTTCATCAAAGAGGCTATCAACAGCTATCAAAAAGAAAATGGAGGATATTAACCATGTCACAAACATCCATACCCAAAAAGGAAACTGCCCAAAAATTTACCATCTGTTTCTTCAAACGGACTGCATTACTTATGCTTCTGATTGGTATTATCGTGGTACTTATCGACCCCTTTTATCAATATCACAAACCCTGGTTTGGTTTAAAAGCCGTTTTAACTGATAAGGAATACCAGTGTATTGGTTCCTTACGTACCTTCGACTATGATAGCCTGATTGTAGGCTCCTCTGTAGCTGAAAACTACTACAATGCCTGGTTTAATGATGGCTTTCACTGCACTACCATCAAAGCTATCCGCTCTTATGGTGCAACTGCAGACCTTTGCTATCTTTTAGATGCTGCCTACAAGGAACATCAATTAAAATATGTGTTCTATAACATGGATACCTCTTCTCTCTCCGCAGATCCTGTTCCTTCCTATGAAATCACAGGCTGCCCTATGTACCTGTATAACGATAACTATCTGGATGATGTGGAATACCTCTTTAATAAAGGAGTACTTTTTGAAAAAATCCCCCATATGGCAGCTCAATCCATTATCGGAGACTATGATGAAAATAATTCCTACAATTGGGCGCAATGGAAGCAATTTACAGAAAGCCAAACTCTACGTCTCTATGACCGTACCAGGGAAATAGCTCCCATGAAAGAAAAAAATTTTTATCGGGAAAATCTGGAGGCCAATCTTCAGCTTATCTCCACTTTAGTGCAGGAGCATCCTGAGACAAAATATAAGATATTTTTTCCCCCTTATTCTATGCTCTGGTGGGATAATATCTACCGTACCGGTGATTTGGAAGCCTACATCTACAATATGGAACAGGCTATTGGTCAGCTTCTCACCTATGAAAATGTAGAAATCTATTATTTTCAGAATGAAAAAGAAATGATTACCAACCTGAACAACTACATGGATACCCTACACTTTACCCAGGATATCAACCAGTATATGTGTGAACAGATTATCTCCGGCAGAAATCAGCTGACCTTGGATAATTACAAACAGACTCTGTCGGAGATGAAAAAATTTGCTTATGAAATTGTTCAAAAACTTATCGTTCCTTATGAAGATAGGATTGGAGTAGGCTGATACCTATTGCTTTGGATGTCCACAAGGTTACCTATAACGATGATATTTTTGCTCGTTGCAGCTATATTTTCATACAGTCAGCGCAGCAAATGTACAAACCTACTGAATAGTTCCACGGAAATCAATTTGTATATGAGTATATAAAAGATAAAACCTTTTTCACAAAAATAATCTTTAAAAATACTTTTATGCACAAAATGAATATATATTCTCAAAATAGATTTCCGTGGAATAGTTACCCTATATCTTGACACTCCCTATAGCTAAAGCAAGAGATTCTACGACACATTTGGATAAAATAGCTTCCAGATACCTCAGCTTCTGTGCTTGGCTTAACCCAATGCTTCACCAAGTACAGCTTGTCTTGGCTGGACCCTATGGTACAAGCCAATTTGAATTGCCTTCATCCTGTACGTTTTTCTCTACCAGTCTATCTGGTCTATCCTTCTATCTATACCAACCTACCGTCTTATTCTGCAACACCAGCGTCTACTGCTTCCTCTGTCACTGCTGCTTCCGTATCAAGTGTTTCTTCTATCATTGCTCCATCTGTTGCTGCTGCATCAGCTACTCCATCTGTTGCTGCTGCATCAGCCGCTCCATCTGTCGTTACTGCATCAGCCGCTCCATCTGTTGTCACTGCATCAGCTGTTCCATCTGTCGTCACTGCATCAGCTGCTTCATCTGTTGTTGCTGTATCAGCTGTTCCATCTGTTGTTACTGCATCAGCTGCTCCATCTGTTGTTGCTGTATCAGCTGTTCCATCTGTTGTTACTGCATCAGCTGCTCCATCTGTTGTTACTGCATCAGCTGTTCCATCTGTTGTTACTGCATCAGCTGTTCCATCTGTTGTTGCTGCATCAGCTGTTCCATCTGTTGTTGCTGCATCAGCTGCTCCATCTGTTGCTGTTTCATCACCTACTGTGGTTTCTGATTCTACTGCAGTATCCTCTGTCACTGCTGCTTCCGTACTACCACAAGCCATCATCAAACTTGCACTTGTTGCTGCTGTGATTAAAAGCATTACTACCTTCTTTTTCATAATTTTCTCCTCCTAAAATATAAATGAATTATTCTGTCGCTCTTTCTATATCTCTATAAATCATGAACGACTTTTAAACATCATATGTCATAAATGTGTCTAAAATGTGAATAATATATATTAAATTTATGAATACACCTTTTTTTCATTTACAAATTTTTCAATTATATATAAACTATAGCTTGTCCATTGATGTACCACCTATCTGTGTATAGAGCTACCAGTTTTCAGCACTATATTAAAATATTAGAACAGAGTAAGACTCCCTCTGGCAGATAGGATGCAACATTACTAGTACATCGAATGATTAATCACTGCTACATTGGCTGAGGCGTGGTTTTCAGAGTACAAAGCAAAAATACAGGTATAGTGGTACTACGCTGAGACTTTTGAGCCTGTGCTATGAAAAGTACAGACCAGCCAAAGGGATAGTTAATTAATATTCAGTGTACTAGCCAATAAGTATACGAATTATTTAACAAATGCATGATTTTTGATTATATTACTTCGGCTAGTCAAAGCAGATATTTGCAATCTGTAAATTCAACCCCGTTGGATTCTGCTACTTACCCATCACCTCATCATCACAAAGCTATGAAACCGGTTTGTGATGTATCAGATGAAGTACAAGCAAGTCCCCTTTCACTACGAAGTAATGTTCATTACTTAGTACTCAGTGTACTTGAAGTGGGAGACTTCCTTGATTCGGTTAAAAGTCGTAATTGCCTAAATTTGTAAACTTAGATTTTTCCGATATTTCTTAGTTTATCAAATTACGATTTATAACTGCCGAAGTAATAGATATTGAAGAACTTCCCCAATAATAATATGTGGACAAGAAAGGATTTATGTATGAAATTAATATCTTGGAATGTGAATGGCCTTCGTGCATGTGTAGGTAAAGGTTTTCTTGATTTCTTTTATCAGGAAAATGCAGATATTTTCTGTCTGCAAGAGACAAAACTACAACAGGGACAGATTGAACTGGAACTGCCCGGCTACTTTCAGTATTGGAATTATGCAGAAAAAAAAGGCTATTCTGGGACTGCTATTTTTACTAAAACAGAACCTATCTCTGTCACCTATGGTATTGGTATAGAAGAACACGACCATGAAGGCCGTGTGATTACCCTAGAATATTCAGATTTTTATCTTATTACCGTTTATACTCCTAATTCAAAGAATGAGCTTGCCCGCCTTCCCTACCGTATGCAGTGGGAAGACGATTTTCTTGCTTATCTAAAAAAACTGGAGACCGCCAAGCCTGTAATTTTTTGTGGAGACCTCAATGTTGCTCACCAGGAAATCGACTTGAAAAATCCAAAAACCAATCGAAAAAATGCAGGCTTTACTGATGAAGAAAGAGAAAAATTTACTATTCTTACCCAATCAGGCTTTATCGATAGCTTCCGTTATTTTTATCCCGACAAAAAGGACATTTATTCCTGGTGGTCCTATCGTTTCAGTGCCAGAGCCAAAAATGCAGGATGGCGTATCGACTATTTTGTCGTCTCAGATTGCCTAAAAGATAGAATGGAGGATGCCTTTATTTACACAGATATCCTTGGCTCAGATCACTGCCCGGTAGGACTTACTCTAAAATAAGCTATCCTCCACTGCCAGAATCTCTTTACTGTTTCTGACAGTGGAGGATAATTACTTATCACTTCATTGTGACTGTATTGTCTCTTGCCAGAATCTGCTGTATCTCATAAGAGCCATCATAATAACGCAGCAATAATTCAACTACTCTGGCATAGCTACGCATTCCATCCTCCACACCATTTAAAGCCATCGTCGTTTCTGTAAAGCTATCGGAAACCTTATTCACCAGTTCAGTACTCAATACTGCCTTTTTTTCCACTGCTTCCCAAGTTTCTTCTTTTAAAAATACATTGTCTGCTGAAACCAAGGAAGAAATAGGAACATGGGAGGAATATACAGCTTTATTCCTTCCAATAGCCTCATAAAACTCATTATTTACATAATTCAGTACACTTAAATAACCACTATACTGTAAAGTCACATCAGGAGAACCAATACATGCCAAAAATCCTATCATGTTAGCCTCCTCCTCATACATAAATCCTTTCAAATGAGCATATTCATGGCAAATTGTCGCTGGAAAATTAATTTCCTCCATCAATCCATTATAATTTGCCTCCAAAGAAAAGGGAAAGAAATATCCTTTTATCATCTGCTGGCTGAAAAATCCTGATAAAGTAAGCTGCTTCGGTCTTGGATAATAACCTGAGAGCTGCCAAAAATCTTCTCCCAACCTTTGCATTCCCTCAATTAATAAAGTCTCCATATTCTCTGGCAATAAAATATCACCAGCTTCATCCCTCTCCATTCTGACTGCCAGTTCATTACATTTTATTACAATATAATCCCTCAAATCACCCAATTCTTTTAAGGTATATTGTCTGGAAAACAGTCTATTTACCATAGAATTTTCTTCTGCTTGCTGATGAAATCCACCATATTTTTCCTCCAAAGAACTGCAATGGTACGGAATAAAGCAATTTAATGTCATAATCCCTGAAACCACCACAAACATCCATATATATCTCTTTAAATATTTTCTACCATATTCTTTGGAGCGACTATACCAGACACCATGCCTAAACCATGTCCAACCCACTCCATATATCACACCGATTAATACAAGAATTATTGTAGCAACCACTCCAATTCCCAGCATAACTTCCCCCACTGAAAAGGAAAACAGAGAAGTTACTCTTGCATAGGTGTTGACCCATATTGGTAGAATATACCATACATACCAATCACAAAATACAGGACTTACCCAAGCCATGATATTTAAAAGTACTATACAAATGAAAGCAATAGTCAGTTTTGTATATTTCATATTGTTTCTCCTAAGTATTTAAGTAAACCAAAGAAACCTACCACTTCAAGCTTACTTTTTAACTATGTGATGATAAACAAATAACAAAGCAGCTTGCGAATATCCATTTTGATATCAATTAAGGAAGTCCTTACTTAGTACTTAGTGTACTTATAAGAGACTTCCTTAATTGAATAAAAAATAGATGCCCAGAGCCGGAATCGAACCAGCGACACGAGGATTTTCAGTCC
>JAFXJR010000017.1 GCA_017532145.1 Lachnospiraceae bacterium
CACGCTCACGAAATCCTAAAAACATTCAAAATCCGCACATTTTTCTGCGAAAAATGGCTACTTTCTCATGTTTTGTGGATCCCAAAGTCATCTATTTTCATGCAAGCAAGAAAATAGATGACCTTTTGACCCTAGCATCATTTTATATACTTATTGGCAAAACGCATCAGCATTGCTGCACATTCTGCTCTGGTTGCCTCTCCCTGAGGATCCATACGGAAGGAGGTATTAGCAGCATCGTTGGGCTTACCGGTAATCATTTCTACTGCAGTTGCCCACTTCATATAGTCTACTGCCCAGTTGCTTACACTCTTTACATCAGTAAAGCTGTTTAAATCCTTCTTTGCACTTACATTATACCCACGTCCCTTTGCATACTCATAAAGCATCTTGGCAATCTGCTCACGGGTAATATTCCGGTCAATGCCAAACGTACCATCTCCCATACCTGATACAATCTTACGCTGATATGCCCAGATAATCGCATTGCTATACCACTTATCAGCAGGTACATCAGGGAACTGTGCATTATACTTCACCTTGGGTTCTCCTGCCATACGATAAAGTACGGTAGCAAACATGGAACGACTCAATGGACGATCCGGCTGGAATAATGTGGTTCCGGTAATTTCTCCCATAACATCTCTGTTATACACATATTTTACACCTTGATGCTTCCAACTACCATTCTGTTCCACATCGGTAAAAATCCATGGCTTCTCCGAAGGTGCCGGCTTCGGGCTTTGGGGTTCTGGGCTTTGGGACTGAATCGTGTAGGCTGCCACTGCCACCTTACTGTTTTCCATATCCTTCTTTATGGCAATCGCCTTGATTATCATGGTTTTATTCACAGTAATTGCCTTACTGTACTTAGTGCTGTTTTCAGTCGGCATCTCTCCATCCACAGTATAGTAGATTTCTGCTCCCGGTGTATCACAGGTAATTTCCACCGATTTTGCTTCGGGATACCTTCCTCCTGCTACGGAAAAGGCAGGAGTCTGTACTGTCGTCTGCTTAATTTCAGAGGGCTGGTCAATGATGATTACATAAGCTGCCTCTGCCTTCTTACTGTTCTCCATACCACTCTTTACAGCAATCGCCTTGATGGTCATGGTTTTCTCTACGCTAATCTCCTGGTCGTACTTAGTACTGTTGGTAGTAGGTGTACTTCCATCCAAAGTATAGTAGATTTCCGCTCCTTCCGTAGCACTGGTAATTTCCACAGATTGTACTTCTGTATAGGTTCCTGCTTTTAGCGAAAAGACTGGTGTTTCCACCTTCTGCTTTATATCCACAGGCAGTTTGATAATATAGGCTATGGAAGCTACCTCACTGGTTTCCATTCCCTCTTTTACGGCAATCGCCTTAATAATCCTGGTCTGATCCACCAGAATAGCTTTCTTGTATACTGCACTTTCTGTAGTAGGAACAGTTCCGTCCAAAGTATAGTAGATGGTTGCCCCAGGTGTGTCAGTCGTAATTTCTACCTCTTTTGCGGCAGTATAGGTTCCTGCTCTCAGGGAAAATACTGGTGCTTCTGCTTTTTCCTGTCCCCCAGACTGGCTTTGAATCACATAGACAGCCTCTGTTATCGAACTGTATTGCTCTCCATTCTTTACCGCAAGAGCCTGAATAACCCTAGACTGATCCACCGTAATGGCTTCTGTATACTCATTGCTGTGTGTAGTAGGCATTGTACCATCTGTAGTGTAATAAATGGTTACTCCCTCTGTAGCAGACGTAATCGTTACCTTCTGAGCTTCCTCATAGGTTCCGCCTGCCGGTTGAAATACCGGAGCTTCCACTACTGGCACTTCTGAAGGATTTTCTTCTTCCAGTGTAATCGTTATGGAAGCTGTCTCACCTTTTTGGAACAGATTTACTGCACATACCTCCAAGGTATAGGTCTCTCCCTCTGTCAGACCAGTAACCCTGTGTCCTGAAGAAGAATCTGCTGCTTCCCAAGTCTGACCACCATCCTTGGATACCTTATAACCTGTTGCTCCTCCACTTAAAGCACTCCAGCTTAAAACAATGTCTCCTTCTGCAACAACTGCTTGCAGATTCTGTACTGCCGGTGGTACGGGAGTCCCTGCCTCCAGGGCTGCACTTAATGCCTGTGTATAAGCATTCAGCTCCTGTTCCGAAAATACCTCATCAGTAATCGTTGCATAAGCAATATCACCAGTAAAATGCAGAGCTGATGTACCATTATTATTTGCGGCTCCCGTACTCATCGTTCCCAGATTGGTATTTACTCCAATAAATCCATTCATATCATTTTGGTTATATTTTTGACTGGTTGTCCCATTTCTGGATATCACCGCATTGTCACTGTTTCCCGTATACAGGGTATTCACATAACCGAAGGTACTCCAGTTTCCTACAGGTGCCACACCTGACAGGTTTCCTTTCAGTCCATGAGAAGCATCAATACGCACATTGGTGCCGACCTGATAGAGTACGAATCCGGTACCTGCCCCCAGGTTACTGTCTCCAACAGAGGCTGCCTGCTGTTTTACCGTAAAGATTACTTTCCTTCCGGAAGAAGCGGCCTGAGGCTGATAGGACAGGAACAGGGTTCCTTCCTTCAATCCGGCAACCTTAGCCAGCTCCTCAGCAGAAGCTTCATCAATACGACTTCCATTAAAGGTAGTATCGTCTTCTGATATGAAGTCCTTATGGTACTGCTGTTCCTGTGCATGCTGCTGAACAGCTTCAATTCCCGTAGCAAAATCATCCCTTACTCTACCCAAATCTATATTTTCTGCTGCATTGGGTTTTACTGCCTCTACACTGTACCAGACACGGGTATGCGTTTCTGCGGCAGTATCAATGTAGCTGTAACTATTTTTCCCCTCTTCTGCATTCACTGTAGTCAGCTTCTGATATTCTCCATCCTCTGTTAAAGACTTATAAATATTGTAGGCGGTTACGCCCTTCAGTGCATTGATTCTGATATGGTTGGAAGAATATCTGGCCTCTACTGTAAAGCTGTTCATATCTGCCTGCTCATAAGCCTCTATCTTCTCCTTAAGGCTTGTCAGCATCCTGTTGAGCTGAGCAGCCGTCTTCCATGCACTTTCATCCTTCAAAGCATCAATAGCTTCTTTTAACTCAACAACTTCCATTCTTTCCGGAATAAGGCTGGCAGAATTATACAGAATCTCTGCCTCTCGTAATTTCTCAGACAGCTCATCTGCTATTTGAGAGATTCCTTCATATGCCTCCATAGACTGAATCAAATCCTTATAGCAATTAAATACCTCTGTTCCCCCTGCTCCTGCAGCCTCTAACAGTCCGGAAGCAGTCTGTATCTGCTGACTTAAAGCAATGGCTGCCGGATTTGTTTCAACTAACTCTCCTCCACCGAGACAGGCTTCTGCCTGCTGCATTTTCGTTGTCAGTCTTTCTTTTAAATAAGGAACAAGACCAGCCGCAAATTCCCAGTGAACCCCTTCGTTGATATATACATCCAAAACTGCCTCTGCTTTATCCTGTGTATCTACCTGATAGGGAGTCAATGCCGAACCGATACCCTCAAAGGCCATTTCATATTGATTACTGGTAATCGTCTGTAAATCCAGACCTATATACACAATATCATACCAGGTTCCACTATCCTCATAGACGAAACCAATGTTTCCATCCTTTTGAACCGTCATGGTGGAGTAGGCACTCTTTTCATCCTGAACCATAAAGAATTTATCATTTCCCCAGCCACTGATGAAAGAGCTTACCTCTGTATCTGCATCACTTAACTCCCGATAAAAGATACCTACACCGGTTCTTCCATCGGTAGCTGTTCTTGCCGTAGGAACCGAATGCATAATCAGATATTTATATTCTCCGGCAGCATTCTTTGCATATACGGTATAAATCTCACCATTGGTTCCCTGTGCTGTTCCCAGTCCCACTTCTCCTTTGGCTGCCCAGGAGCCTTTAGTAAAGGTGGGGTCTCCCTGTGTATAGGTAAAGATATTGATATATCTTCCATCTCCACTCTTCCTTCTACTGGAAACTACTACACTTCCATCCGGCAGCTCCTCCAGCTTGGCTTCATCACCTGCTACTACCGGGGATGCCTCTCCGCCTCCCAAAATATTCCAGTTCTCGCCAAAATCGTCGGAATACAGAATATAGATAGCATTACTCCCAAATCCAGGAGATATTCTGGTCAATACAGAACAATAAAGCCTGTAGTAATTATCTGTTTTAATATAACGAGACTGCATAATTCTGCCGGAGGCAACGAAAAGTCCCTGCCAGTCCGTCTTTAAGTTATAAATCTGCTCTGTCAAATCCTTTGGTGCTCCAAAGCTCTGTCCATTGTTTTCCGATACCAGAGCTGCCACACCAGCTGGATTCTCTCTGGTAGAGCCTCCATATCCTGAGCTTCCTGTAGCACACAGAATCAAGACCTTATCAGAATCCCTGTCTGCCACTATGGCTGCATCACCATAGCCAAAGGTAGCTGTACTATGCCCATTAGTCAGATTCGTTTCTGCAGACCAAACTTCTCCGTTATCTGTAGAGGTTTTTACAATAATATCTATCTTTTTATCTCCCAAATCACCATTGGAGGCATATCTGTCGTCTGATACTGCAATCAGGTTTCCATTATTCGCTACTGCAATGGCAGGAATACGATAATACTGTCCGGATGTCCGGGATTTCCATAGGTGCTTACTTCCCTCCAGTCGGGAATGTATATCGTCTAACTTCCAGATAGTAGCTGTATTTGCATCTGCTCCAAAGCTAATCGCACCACTGGCAGTGTCGCAATTCAAATACCGGCTGTTGCTTTCTGCCTTCAGCTTATAACCATCGGCAGTTGCTTCAAAAATATATATGCCCTTTGAAGCTCCTGTTCCCACATTGGTGAGAGTATACTTTCCTTCACTTTCTGTCAGCTCCCAGTGGAACTTACATAGATTATGTAAGGTAGCACCAGAATTATAAGCTCCTTTTGCCCATCCTCCCTCCTGACTTCCATTACTGTCATACAGAGCATTTTGTGTGGAACCAGTATAGATTACATACCTGCTCTCTTCCCGAAATCCTGACGATTGCTCTGCAGCTGCCACTTTGACTTCTATAGAACAAAACAGTACCACTATCAGAAAGGTAATGATTGTTGCCAATACACCTTTTCTCATCTTTTTCCTCCTTTTTAATAATTGCTAAAGATGTAGTAAAATATGGATATTAATTTGGTTATATTATATACTATGATTTATTTTTATGTCAATTTCTATTAATCTTATAGGTATATTTGATTAAAGTTTGTATTACTTTTCAGACCCACACCACGCACTCTGCTACGGGGAGTGGAGAGAACACATAAATTCAGCCAATGCATCGCCGTAAGCGACTTTATATGCAGGACATGTCCGTTACCATTTACAGGTCAGCTGACTGACCTGTAAATGGTAACAAGTTTGTTGAACAGATTAGCAGTAACTATACCTTTACCGATAAAAATATCCTGTAATGATTCATTAGGTCTGCACACTTGCCCATAAAACGAATGGTATGAAAAACACTCGTATTCCTAATCAATAAAAAAGAAAGCAGTATCTCCAAATTTCCTTTGAAAATACTGCCTTCTCTCTGCCGTTCCCTGCGAGAATCGAACTCACAACTAGTGCTTAGGAGTAGCCCCGATACGACATCGGGAAGTGACATCTAATGCTAAAAAATGCTTGGAAATACAGGGTTTTTCAGCATTTCAAATCCTATCTGATACTACGCTGTGATAGCTAATTCAGAGGGATTTTACACCGTCCGA
>JAFXJR010000123.1 GCA_017532145.1 Lachnospiraceae bacterium
TAATTATGGAGCTGGGCAATGGCTATGAAATTACCTATGGGCAGCTGAAGGATATTACCGTTTCTGCAGGTGGTTATGTGAATCAGGGGGATATTATCGGCAGTGTGGCTGCTCCTACCAAGTATTATTCTGTGGAAGGCTGCAATATCTACCTGAAGCTGACCAAGGATGGGATACCAGTAAACCCGATGAGCAAGCTGAATTAGGGTGGATTCTCCTTTACCTTCCGGTATGTTCGGAGTATAATCGGAATAAGATAAAGAGAAGCTGGCCGAAACAGGCCGGAGGGAGGAGAATAGATGAAAGTAGTAGTATTGGCAGGTGGAATCAGTTCGGAGAGGGATGTATCCTTAAGCTCAGGCAGAATGATTTATCAGGCATTAAAGGAAAGGGGACACAAAGCAGTTTTGCTGGATGTGTATCTGGGATATAAGGAGGCTGATATCAAAGAGGATATCAGCAGTATTTTTGACTGGGATAAGGATTGGGCAGGAGATATAGGTGCCATTGGAGAAGAAAATCCGGACATTGATTCCATCAAGGCTCTGCGCAGTGATGGAGACCGGAATTTTTTCGGCCCTTATGTGATTTCCCTTTGTCAGGCAGCAGATGTGGTATTTATGGCTTTACATGGGGAAAATGGAGAAAATGGAAAGATACAGGCCTGTTTCGACCTTTTGGGCATTCGGTATACAGGAACCGATTATGTAAGCTCAGCTCTCTGCATGGATAAGGGATTGGCAAAGGAGCTGATGAATTACCATGGTATACCTACGCCCAAGGGAATCCGCCTGAAAAAAGGAGAGAAGGCAGAGCGGACAGTACCGTTTCCCTGTGTGGTCAAGGTGTGTAATGGCGGCTCCAGTGTAGGGGTATATATCGTCAAAGAGGAAGCAGAATATCAAAAGGCTCTGGAAGAAGGCTTTGGTTATGATGATGAGGTAATTGTAGAGGAGTACATAGAAGGAAGGGAATTTTCCGTAGGTGTGATGAAGGGAAAAGCTCTTCCCATTATTGAGATTGCTCCATTGCAGGGATTTTATGACTATAAGAATAAGTATCAGGCAGGCAGTACAGTGGAAACCTGTCCGGCACTGCTTTCTGGGGAAAAAACAAGACAGATGCAGGAGCTGGCAGAGAAGGCTTTTCAGGCATTGCGGTTAAAAAGCTATGCCAGAATGGATTTTCTGATGAATCCATCAGGAGACATCTTCTGTCTGGAGGCCAATACTCTGCCGGGAATGACTCCTACCTCCCTGCTGCCCCAGGAAGCACAGGCAGAAGGGATTAGCTTTGGAGAACTGTGTGAGACGATTATGGAAGCTGCGTTAAAGTAGGATGATAATGGATTAGTGGATAATCAAGAAAGCTTCTGGCAAGAGAAAGCTGGAGGAATGACAAAGAAAGCTTCCAGCAGGGAAATCTGGAGGCATAATGGCGGGGGACAAGGCAGGGATTTGGAAAAGGAGCGGAGAAAAGGAATGAAAAACCTTACTTTTTACAATATAGCAAAAGCCTGTGGCGGCAGGCTGTATCACTACTGCCCGGAGCAGGAACAGGAGGTAGAGGGGGTAGTACTGGATTCCAGACTGGTACAAAAGGGATATCTTTTTATTGCCACAAAGGGAGAGCGTGTGGATGGTCACTGCTTTATTTCTCAGGTTTGTGAAAAAGGTGCTGCCGGTATCGTCTGTGAAAAGCTGCCGGAGGAGTGTGAGATTCCTTGTATTTTGGTAGAAGATTCCTTTCAGGCATTAAAAGATATAGCAGAGTTTTATCGACAGCAGCTGTCGATTAAGATAGTGGGAGTAACAGGAAGTGTGGGAAAAACCAGTACTAAGGAGGCGATAGCAGCAGTATTATCCACCCGTTATCAGGTAGGGAAGACGGAGGGAAACTTTAATAACGAAATAGGTCTTCCTCTGACGATATTGAAGATTCGTGATCATCATCAGGTAGCAGTGGTGGAAATGGGAATCAGTGACTTTGGGGAGATGCATAGGTTAAGCAAAATTGCCAGACCGGATATCTGTGTGTTGACAAATATTGGTCAGTGCCATCTGGAAAATCTAAAATCCAGAGAGGGAATTTTACAGGCAAAAACAGAGATTTTTGACTTTATGCAGGAGGACGGTCTGGTCTGTCTGAATGGGGACGACGATATGCTGAAGACGGTGACTCAGGTTAAGGGAAGGGAGCCGATAGCCTTTGGTTTATCTGCTTCCCACCGGATTTATGCTTCTTCGGTGGAAAATCGGGGATTATTCGGCAGCAGAATCAAGGTACATGTGGAAAACCGGGAGTTTTTGATGGATATTCCTCTGCCTGGAGAACATATGGTATACAATGCACTGGCAGCCGTCTGTGTAGGCAGACTGATGGGAATCGGAGAAGAGGATATAGTAAAAGGAATGGAGAGCCTCCAGCCTGTAGGTGGCAGAAGTCATGTGATTCGATTGGAAAATCGGGTGATTATTGACGACTGCTACAATGCTAATCCGGTTTCCGTGTGTGCAGCATTAGATCTTTTATCCACCGCTTTAACCAGAAGGGTAGCCGTACTGGGAGATATGTTTGAACTGGGAGAAGAAGAGCAGCAGATGCATGAAACGGTGGGAAGCTATGCCATGGAGGGGAAGACGGATTTGCTTATCTGTATCGGAACACTGGCAAAGGCAATGTATACTGCTGCCTGTCAAAGAGCAGAAGAAAAGCAAGCACAGGAAACGGGAAAGGATGTGGTTGCAGCAGAAAAGGGATATTCTCTTGAAAATATCTATTATTTTAAAGAAAAAGAAGAGTTTTTAAAACAGAGTGAGGATATTCTGCAACCGGGAGATACAGTGCTGGTTAAGGCTTCTCACGGTATGGCCTTTGGAGAAATTGTAAAGGCACTGGAAGGTAAGGCTGAAACGTAATCAGCAGGTTACTTTTCATTCCCACACCATACCTGTTACGCGTTACTCTTCACCCGTCAGCCGGCTGACGGGCGAATGTAACATAAGCAGCAGGGAAGGGGAGAATATCCGGTTTAGTTGTAGAAGAATAAATTAGTTTATGGTATAATGTAATTAAATAGGAGGAAGACTTGCTGATAAGAGAGTAAGATAATGTAGAAGGGTAAAATGCTATGGTCAGGCGGACAGGGAATGTCTGCTTTGGCAGATACTTTCAAAAGAAAAGGAGTGTGGTGTACGATGAAAAAAAGAAGCTTAATCTTACTAGGATTGATGGCACTGCTGGGAACCTTATCCTCAGGAGCAGACAGGGTACAGGCAGCAGAAGCAATGGAGGCAGGAAGCCTGCAGGTTAAAGCCATAGAAGCTAAGGCTTTAGAGGCAAAAGAGACAGAAGCTTTTCCTGCAGCTGCTACTCCGGAGGTAAAGATAGATGAGGTAAATTTTCCTGATGCTATCTTTCGCCAGATTATTCTGGATGATTTTGATGAGGATATGAGTCAGACACTGTCAGAAGATGAATTGTCATCTACTTTTATTCGTCTGGAGTATAAGGGAATTAGCAGCCTGAAGGGAATCGAATATTTTACCAATCTGAATACTCTGTTTTGTGAGGGAAATAAGCTGACAGAGTTGGATATCAGCAAAAATTTAGCGTTACAGGTTTTGCGTTGTCAGGACAACCAGTTAAAGAGTCTGGATATTAGTAAAAATGTAGCACTGAAAGATTTAGACTGTTGGAATAATCAGCTGACGAAGCTGGATATCAGTAAGAATGTGAATCTGGAGGGATTAAGCTGTGCTTCTAATCCCATAACTGCGCTGGATACCAGCAAGAATACGAAGTTGGAGCACTTAAGCTGTTGGAATATGCAGTTGACCTCCCTGAATGTAACCAAGAATCTTGCTCTTACCGGACTGGACTGCAGTAGTAATCAGCTAACTACTCTGGATGTCAGCAAGAACACAGCATTAGGAGTGTTGTATTGTAGCGATAATCAACTGGAAACCTTAATTTTGGGAAAGAATACCGGTCTCGGTGAGTTGAATTGTGCTACTAATAAGCTGGAAAAGTTGGATGTAAGCCAGTTGTCAGCATTGGATATGCTGGAATGTTATGAAAATAAATTAAAACAACTGGATGTTAGCAAAAATCTGAATTTGATGGAGTTAAATTGTTTTGATAATTCCATAAAAGAACTGGATATTAGCAAAAATCTGAATTTGGTGAAGTTAAATTGTTTTGATAATTCCATAAAAGAACTGAATATTAGTAAGAATACAAAGCTGGAATTTGTAAACTGTTGGAATAATCAGCTGACTTCCTTGGATGTCAGTCAAAATCCTTCGCTCATCGGACTGGCTTGTGACGAAAATCAGCTGGAGAGTCTTGTAGTGGGGAAAAATCCCAATATGATTGAGTTACATTGTGGGGAAAATTGGCTGAAAACTCTGGATGTAAGAGGATTACCGGCCTTGGAGCAACTGACCTGTGGAAGCAACAGATTAGAGGAACTGGATCTTAGTCAGAATACCCAGCTGAGTATTCTATCCTGTCTGAAAAATAAGATAAAGAAATTGGATTTATCCCAAAATACAGCTTTGATTAGTTTAGAATGTGATGAAAATTCATTGGCAGCCTTACATTTGGATTCGCTGACTTTGTTGGAAGATTATCCGGAGGAAGATAGTTTTGTCATTTTTGGGGATAGTCAGATGGATATGGCAGCTTATGATAATAGCTTTGATCCTGCCAGAGTTTCTAATCTGAAGGGATTGAAGCTGGAAGGCAGTCGACTAATTCTGGATAGAGCAAGTGCCGGAAGATATACCTATAACTGTGGAAATGGAAAGACATTGAATGTAACTGTACAAAAGATTGGCAAGGAATACACAATCAGTGACGTGGAGGTTAAGCCGGGAAACTGGAAGTATGATAGTGTGAAATATGTGAATGACAGAGAGATTATGGGAGCAGTAGGCGGCAGTAATCAGTTCCAGCCGGATAATCAGCTTACCCGTGCTATGTTTGCTACAGTACTCTACCGTATGGCAGGAGAGCCTTATGTACAATACCGTCAGATGTTTACCGATGTGGAAGAGGGAAAATGGTATACCAGAGCCATCCTTTGGGCCAGTGAAAAGGGTATTGTCAATGGCTATAATGATGGCAGCTATGGAATCAACGATAATATTACCCGAGAACAGATTGCCAAGATGCTCTATCTGTATGGAGAAAGCCAAAGCTATAAGGTGGATGGCAGAGCCGATCTGGATAACTTTACTGATAAGGACAAGGTAAGCAGCTGGGCAGTAGACTATATCCGCTGGGCAGTGGGAGCCAAGATGATTGGTGGTAAGCCTAATGGTGATGGCTCTTATCGTCTGGATCCTAAAGGACAGGCTACGAGGGCAGAGTGTGCTAAGATGCTGATGATGTTCTTAGAAAGGTATGAGTAATAGTCAAAAATAATTATACCTGATAGAGACCATTGCATATGTTAGAATGCTTGTAGGCAAAATATTGAATATATCCAAGTGGTATGCTAAACAAAGAAGAGGAATCGGCTAATGTCGATTCCTCTTTTGATTCAAATATGTAGTATCCCCCCTTGCTTTGGGAAGTGTCAATATAATGTAAATTCATGGTATTGTGTTTCTCTACAAGTTATATAGCTTCTCATTTCTCCTTTGCTTTGGCAGGTTGCCGGGGCAGTTACTTTCCATTCTCCATAGGTGTGAGAAGTCAGAACGGGAATCGTTTCCTTCTGTATAGTCAATTCCCCTTTGCTGTGTGTAAGCAATAGCAGTGTATTGGAAAAAGCGGTATCCGATATTTCAGCGTTTTTGTATACAGTGACAGTATCCATACCCAAAGGAACAAACAGCAGAGAGGTTTTGTCTGCCTTGTAAAGTGTTTTATGTATTTTTCCAAGATATTTTCACACCAATTCCCGATTTTTTTCATAGACTTCTTCAATCTTTTTTTGTACATAGGCTCCTACAAACTTTCTTTCCTCCTTGGACAGTTCCTTTAGATTAATAGGAGGCAGATATTCCAGAACGACATGGGCTTTTTTTATTTTGGGAAGGTGATCTTCAAAAATACCAGCAGAATTGTTGATACAGATAGGAAGTACAGGACATCCCGACTTTTCTGCAATCTTAAAGCTGCCCTCATGGAAGGGCAGGAAGGTATCACTTACCTTGTTGCGGGTTCCTTCCGGGAAGATACAGATAGAAATCCCTGATTTTACCTTTTCGATTCCCTCCAGAATCGTTTTCATTCCCTGTTTAATATCGTTACGGTCCAGAAAAAGGCAATGAAGATTTCTCATCCAGTTTACCAGCAGAGGATAACGAAGCATCTCCTTTTTAGCAATATAACCAGTAGGTCTTGGCACTCTGGTGTAGGTAAGAAGGATGTCGAAAAAGCTTCTATGGTTTGCCACATACAGGACAGCCTTATCTTGAGGGACATTTTCTTCTCCAATTACTGTTACGGTAACACCGGAGATATGCAGACAGACTCGAAAAGCCCAGTTGACGATGGCAAGAGAGCTTCTGTTTTTTAACTCCATATTGTATTTTCCTATGATCCACTCTGCAATAAGCAGAGGGATACTAAAGATTAAAAATGAAATGACAAAAATAACGGTGAGAATAAAACGTATCATGGCTATATCCTTCCTAATGGTATAGTAAGCAGCCTGCAGTTTTGCATTTTACCTGCTGTTACAATAATTATAGCGAAGAAGTACCAGTAAGGCAATCTTTTTATAGAGCAGCAAGCAAAAGCAACTTACCTTATATACCTGGGATAAATAGGTATAAGTTAAGCTGTTCTCTTAATAGACTAGGCAAAAGAGGAATGATTCAGGGAGTATGGGAATGAAAAAAAAGGCAAAAGGATTGGTTATACTGGCGATGGTGGCACTGCTTAGTCTGGCAGGCTGCAGCATAAAGACGCAGGAAAGGGATGAAAAGCTGAAGGATATGGAGTTTACTGTGTTAGGGGAGGGAGACATTCCTCAGGAACTGCGGGAGCTTGTGGAGGAGAGGAAGGAAGAGGAGTTTAAACTCACCTATCAGGATGGAGACTTTCTCTATATATGTATAGGCTATGGCAGGCAGGAGACAGGGGGCTACAGCATTACGGTAAGCGGGATGTATCTAACGGCCAATGCCATCTATGTGGATACCAATCTGATAGGACCTGAGCCAGGAGAAAAGAAGCTCTATGGAGTCAGGGAAGAGGGGGCATCCTACCCTTATGTAGTATTGAGGACAGAATATTTGGAAAAGCCGGTAGTTTTTGATTGATTGTTTCCGGGCAAATAGGATATACTGGAGAAAAAAGATAGAAGAATAAGAACGTTTGGGAGATGAGAAAATGCTGTTGATTCAAGGAGGGTATATTGTGGATCCGGAGGAAAAATGTGGTGGTATCGGCGATATACTGATAAAGGATGGAAAAATACAAAAGATAGCACCAACGATTGATAAGGCTTCAGTAGAGACAGGAGAGGAAGGGCTTGAGATTATCCGGGCCGAAGGAAAGCTAGTGGCACCGGGAATGGTGGATGTACATGTACATTTCCGGGAGCCGGGCTTTACCCATAAGGAGGATATTTTGACAGGAGGAGCAACAGCAGCAAAGGGTGGCTTTACCAGCATTGTACTGATGGCCAATACCAGACCTTCTGTAGACAATGAGGAAACGCTGAAGGAGATTTTAGAAAAGGGCAGACAGACAGGGATTCATATTCATACCTGTGCCAATGTGACAAAGGGAATGAAGGGACAGGAGCTGACGGATATGGAAGGGTTGGCTAAGGCAGGAGCAGCAGGATTTACCGACGATGGAATGCCCTTATTGGATGAGAATATCGTAAAAAAGGCTATGGCAGAAGCAGCCCGGTTGGGAAAGCCACTTAGCTTTCATGAAGAAAATCCGGCCTATATCCAAAATAATGGGATTCATGCAGGAAAGGCTTCGGATTTTTACCAAATCGGAGGCTCAGACAGAATGGCAGAAATTGATATGGTACGTCGGGATGTGGCTTTGGCAGAGGGGACAGGAGCGGACATTGTGATTCAGCATATCAGCACTAAGGAGGCGGTAGAGCTGGTACGTCAGGCCAGAAAAGCCAATGCTCATATTCATGCAGAAGCAGCTCCCCACCACTTTACGCTTACTCAGGAGGCAGTCATCCGTTATGGTACTCTGGCTAAGATGAATCCTCCTCTGCGGGAGGAAGCAGATCGGGTGGCTATTCTGGAGGGCTTAAAGGATGGAACCATAGATATGATTGCCACCGACCATGCTCCCCACACGAAGGAGGAGAAGGAAAGACCGTTTACGGAAGCCCCCAGTGGAATTATCGGTTTGGAAACGGCTCTGTCTCTGGCGATTCGGGAATTGGTTAATCCAGGCTTGCTTACCATGGAGCAGCTGTTTTGTCGTATGGCCTGGCAGCCCGCCAGATTGTATAAGCTGGAGACAGGCTATCTGGCAGAGGGAGGCCCTGCGGATTTAGTGATTTTTGATCCGGAAGAGCAGTGGAGGGTGGAAGGCTTTTGCTCCAAGTCCAGTAATTCTCCCTTTTTGGGCGAGGTACTGCCGGGTACCGTATATTACACAATTTGCAACGGAAGCATAGTATACAAAAAGGAAGGAGAGTAGGCAAAATGGCAGAGAAAAAGAAAAAAGAAACGACCAGAGTAGTCTTTCAGACCGAAATAGCAGACGATATTTATGATATGTGGATAGAGACGGATTTGGCCACTTGGGCAAAGCCGGGACAGTTTATCTGTGTCTATCCTCATAATCAAAGTACCTTGCTTCCCCGTCCAATCAGCATCTGTGAAACGGATAGGGAAAGGGAACAGATGCGTATTGTATACCGGGCAGCAGGAGTGGGAACCAGAGAATTTGCTGAGTATCATATTGGGACAAGTATTTGCATTTTGGGAAATCTGGGAAATGGGTTTCCTTTGGAGGCGACCAGTCAGAAAAAGGTGGTTCTAATGGGAGGCGGTATCGGTATTCCTCCCATGCTGGAGCTGGCAAAGAGACTGAGTACAGAAGGAGAAGCCACATCAGTGACTGTGGTACTGGGCTACCGAAACGACCAGCTTTTCTTAAAGGAGGAGCTGGAAAAGTATGCTACGGTTTACGTGGCTACAGAGGATGGCAGTGTGGGAACGAAGGGGAATGTAATGGATGCTATGGAGGCACATCAGCTGCAGGCAGAGGTAATCATGGCCTGTGGTCCCCTGCCTATGCTGAGAGCCATTAAGGGCTATGCAAAGGAAAGGGAGATAGAAGCCTACCTGTCTCTGGAGGAAAGAATGGCTTGTGGAGTGGGGGCCTGCTTGGGCTGTGTTTGTAAGACGAAGGAGAAGGATGCTCATTCTCATGTAAAGAATGCCAGAATTTGTACGGATGGTCCTGTATTCCGGGCAGAGGATGTGGAAATCTAAGGAAACGCTTTAATCAGTCATGGGAAAGGAGCATAGTGATAAGATGTTAAATACAAAAGTCAGAATAGCAGGGGTAGAGTTTAAGAATCCGGTAATGACGGCCTCCGGTACCTTTGGCTCCGGAATGGAATATGGGGAGTTTGTGGAGTTAAACAGGCTGGGAGCCGTGGTAACTAAAGGGGTAGCCAATATTCCCTGGGAGGGAAATCCTACGCCTAGGGTGGTAGAGGTCTATGGAGGGATGCTTAATGCGATTGGACTCCAAAATCCGGGAGTTGACGTATTTATGGAGAGAGATATCCCCTTTTTAAAGCAGTATGACACCAGGATTATCGTCAATGTGTGTGGAAAGACGGTGGAGGATTATCTTGAGGTAGTGGAAAAGCTGGGAGATACACCGGTGGATATGCTGGAAATCAACGTTTCCTGTCCCAATGTAAAGCAGGGAGCCATTGCCTTTGGTCAGGAAACCGGATGTCTGCAGCATATTACTACGGAAATCAAGAAAAAGGCAAAGCAGCCAATTATCATGAAGCTTAGTCCAAATGTGACGGATATTGGGGAGATGGCCAAGGCAGCCGAAGCAGGGGGAGCAGATGCTATTTCACTGATTAATACGCTGCTGGGAATGAAGATTGATATTCATCGAAGAAAATTTGCTCTGGCCAATCGAACCGGAGGATTATCAGGGCCGGCAGTAAAGCCGGTGGCAGTACGGATGGTCCATCAGGCAGCACAGGCAGTTAAGATTCCCCTGATTGGTATGGGAGGAATTGCCAATGCAGAAGATGCCATTGAATTTTTACTGGCGGGAGCTACAGCAGTGGCCGTAGGAGCCATGAACTTTGTTAATCCCTATACTACGATAGAGGTAGTGGAGGGGATAGAAGCTTATATGAAGCAGTATGGAATAGAAGATATTCACTCATTAATCGGGTGTGTGGAATAGGAATAATCAGCCTCCCTGTACCATAAAATGATGAAAGGGTCATTCAATCACAGGGAGGTATTTTTATGGAATTAGTGAAGAAAAATATACATATGGATCGAATAAAAGGTCAGGCTGCCACACAGATTACGTTGGAGGATGATGTAAATATTTCCGATATGAAGCCGGATGCTGCCCGACTGGTTTACGATAAGGGAAGTGTGGCTTTGGAGGAGATTAAGGTAACAGAAGACCATGTCAGTGTGAGAGGAAAGCTACAGTTTATGATTCTCTACCTGACAGAAGGAGAAGACCCCATACCAGCCTGTATGGAGGGAAGCCTGCCCTTTGAGGAGCAGTTGTATATGGAGGGGGCAAAGTCAGGAGACATTGTCAATGCTAAATGGGTATTGGAGGATTTGACGGTAGGACTGATTAATTCCAGAAAGCTGAGTGTGCAGGCACTGCTTTCTCTGAAGCTGTGTGCAGAGGTGGTCTATGATGAGGAAACAGCAGTGGAGCTGTATCATGAGGAGCCGGTGGAATACCGTAAAAAGCCTCTGCGTATTGCCCAGATGACGGTAAAGAAGAGGGATATTTTCCGTATCAAGGAGGAACTGGAGCTGCCCCAGAATTTCCCCAATGTATTTCAAATTCTATGGCAGGGAATAGAGCCTGTGGGAGTGGAGTTTAAGCCATTAGAGGGTAGGATAGCCATACAGGGAGAGCTGCAGGTATTCTTTTTATATGAGGCAGAGGGAGAAGAACAGGCGGTAAGACCCTATACAGCTAATCTTCCTTTTAGTGGTTCCGTGGAATGTGGAGGCTGTGGTGAGGGAATGGTGGAGGATATCAGCTATCTGCTGACGCATAGAGAGGTAGAGGTAAAGCCTGATTTCGATGGGGAGCAGAGAGTCTTTGCTATTGAACTGGTGATGGATATGGATATTAGTCTGTATGAGGAGGAAAGGCTGGAGATTCTTTCCGGTGTCTATGGAGTAGTCAAAGAGGTGGAGGCAGTCAGCAGACCGGCCAGGTTTAAGGGGATTGTGTCCCGGCAGATGGGAAAGTCCAAGGCAGCTGACCGGATAAAGCTGTCTTCTGCAGACGTGCCTATGCTGCAACTGCTTCATCATGAAGCTCAGGTTCAGGTGGAACGTGAAGAAATCGTGGAAAATGGATTGCATATTCAGGGAGTTGTACAGGTACAGTGTCTGTATCTGAGTGGTGATGATAAAATTCCTTATGCTTCAGTGAAGGGAACCCTTCCTTTTAGTCAGGTGCTGGAGGTATCCGGTATACACAAGGACTGCTTCTGTCGGGTACAGGCAGAGACGGAGCAGCTAACGGTATCTATGCTGGACAGCACTGAACTGGATGTGAAAGCAATCGTGGTATGTAAGGCTATTCTGTTCGAGCAAAAAAGTGAGGAAATTGTAACTGATATTCTGGTCTCTGAGTTGGATATGAATAAGCTGGGAGAACTGCCAAGCATCGTAATCTATATTGCCAAGGAGGGCGACAGCCTGTGGGATGTGGGAAAACGCTATTATATACCCATTTCCCAGATTAAGGAAACCAACGATATGACTACTGAGGAAATCCATCCGGGAGAGAAGCTTTTGATTGTAAGAGGAACGGGTTCGTAAATGGATTTCTTCAATGAGCCGATAGGGAATCTATAGAATACATAAAAATAGTAGAAAATTCGATATTATTTGCGAACTTTTTTGTAGAAATTTAATAAAAATGGGTAAAAGTCAATAATAATATTGTGATTTTAATAAAAAAAATTTAAAATATACCTAAGGATTGTTATCAAAGTAAAGAGCAAAACCGGATGCATATAAAAAATACAAAACCGCAGTACTGCTGAGATGTATTTTGTGCATCCGGTTTTCTCAGGAAGGAGAGGTATAATGAAGAAAAAAAGAATGGCTGTTACAGCCATGGCAGCTGTGGCTACAGCAGGAACTCTGCTGTCTCTGCCCTTGCAAACGGCAGCTACAGAAAGAACCTATGAGTTGTATCCAATACCGCAGTCGATTCAGTATCAGACTGGCAGTTATATGCTAAGTGATGAAGTCAATGTGGTGTATGAGAGCGGTATTGATCAGGAAACGAAGAACAGGCTGGCAGAGGCGGCTCGGTTAAGTGGGATAACACTTAGTCCAACCTCAGATGTGGTGGACAACAAGACGAATATTTTGGTAGGAATCAAGGGGGATGAGGCTGATACTAAGGTAGATGAGTATGCAGAGACTCGGCTGACAGTAACTAATGAGGAACTGTTTAACAAGACAGACAGCTATGTTATGGAAAGTGATAACAATGTAATTACTGTCTTGGCCAAGGATGCAGATGCTGCTTTTTATGGGATGACCACCCTGTATCATATTATGGACCAGATAGAGGACAAGAGTATCCGTAACTTCCAGATTGAAGACTATGCAGATATTGTAAGCCGTGGTTTTATTGAGGGATATTATGGTAATCCCTGGTCTACAGAGGATAGAATCAAGCTGATGGAGTGGGGCGGCTATTATAAGCTGAATTCCTATTTCTATGCACCAAAAAATGACCCTAAGCATAATTCCCAGTGGAGAGTTAAGTATACGGATCAGGAGATTGAGGAGCTGATTAAGCCGCTGGCGGAGGCAGGAAATCGCTCTAAATGTCGCTTTGTCTATGCCCTCCATCCTTATATGTATAATGCTATCCGTCATAATACGGAGGAAAACTATCAGGAAGATTTGGCAATCATGCAGGCTAAATTTGACCAGGTAATCGAAGCTGGTGTACGTCAGATTTCCATTCTGGCAGATGATGCTGCCAATGTGGGAGGGGCTAACTATACCCGGATGTTGACGGATATGACTAACTGGATTAAAGAAAAGCAGAAAAAGTATCCTGATTTAAAACTGACACTGCCTTTCGTTACCCAGGAGTATATGTATAATGGTGAAAGCTACTACAGAGATTTCCCTGCAAATGTACAGATTGTTATGACCGGTGGAAGAATCTGGGGAGAAGTAAGTCAGAACTTTACGACTACCTTTACCACCAATGCAGGCCGTGGCCCTTATCTGTGGATTAACTGGCCCTGTACAGATAACTCGAAAAAGCATTTGATTATGGGTGGATACTCTAATTTCCTGCATCCCAATGTGGATCCGGCAAAGGTAGAGGGTATCGTGCTTAATCCCATGCAGCAGTCTGAACCCAGTAAGGTGGCTATCTTTGGAAATGCAGCTTATTCCTGGAATATCTGGGAATCAGAGGAGGTAGCAAATCAGGCATGGAAGGATTCCTTTAAATATGTGGATGGAAATTCAGCTGCAGAAACTGAGGCTTCCACTGCGTTAAGAGAGCTTTCCAAGCATATGATTAATCAGGCGATGGACGGCAGAGTAGTAGCTTTACAGGAGTCCGTAGAATTAAAGGAACTACTGACACCTTTTAAGGACAAGCTGTCTAATAATGCAGAAATTACTGAGGCAGAAATTGATGCCATTAAGGCAGAGTTTGAAAAGCTGCAGCAGGCGGCAGTTACCTATCGTGAGAAAGCAAACGATACCAGAATAAAGGATCAGATTGTCTACTGGCTTGACTGCTGGGATGATACCACAGAGGCTGCTTTGGCATACCTGGAGGGTGTCAGAGATGTTTTGACAGAAGATAAATCCGGTTTAGTAGACAATTACATAAGGGGAGAGGCTGCCTTTACCGCATCCAAGGATCATCCCCTGTGGTATCTGGATCATTATGAGTATGCGGAAGTAGGTGTACAGCATATTGTACCTTTTATTAAAGCAATGGATACCTACTTAAGCAAAAAGGCATTGGAGGCAGTAGACCCTTCTGCTGTTACTTATACTTACATCAGTAATGAATATACTACTCCTTACAGTGGCAGTCCGGAGGATGTGTTGGATGGAGACGACAGTACTGCTATGGTGTTCCATGAACCCAATTATGTTACGACAGGACAGTATATTGGGTTGCAGTTTAGTGCTCCCATTACGCTGAATAATGTACGTTTTGCTTTAGGTGGTGGAAAGAATCACTTCTATTATTCCAAGCTGGAGTATCAGACTGCAGACAGTGAGGAATGGAAGGCAGTAAGTGATCAAATCTATGAAAGACCTCAAAATAGTGAGGAGCCGATTATTGCAACAGAGCTTGGTCTGGAAAATGTAGTAGCCGTTCGTTTGCTTGCTACCCAGAACAACAACATAGACAGTTGGCTGAATATTAAATCCATCGACATCAATAAGGAAGTGGAGCCTGCACCAGCAGACCCGCTGACAGCAGCTACCACAACCAACAGCTCCAATGTAGCTGTAGCCAGTGGTAATGTAGGTAATGTAACAGATGGTAATTTATCTACTGAACTGTGGTTAAAGAGTGCATCAGGAGACTTTATACCGGCAGATGCAGCAGTAACTGTGGACCTGGGAGAGGCTAAGGCTATTGGCTCTGTATATGTTGCTCAGGATACCGCCAGAGCCAATGGAAGAGATATTTTAAGTAAAGGTGTGGTAGAGTACAGTCTGGACAATAATACCTGGTATACCCTGGGTGCTTTGGCAGAAGAAAATGAGCAAACTATTTTAGGTGGTGCTACGGCAAGATATGTTCGTGTGAGAAATACCGAGCAAAAGAATGTATGGTGGAGACTCAGTGAGATTCAGGTGTTTTCAGCAGAGGACAGTCCTCTGTCCATGGCAGTGTCACTGATTGATTTAAGGGTTGGAAATCATAATAGTATTAATGATGCGAGCAAGAATAACAAGCCGGAATACATTGTCGATGGAGATATGACTACTCTGGCATGGCTGGCAGGCTCTGACAATGGAAATATTCCTGCAGGCGGCGGTGTGGAAATTACGCTGAGTAAGGAAACCGAACTGACAGGAATTAATATTGTACAGGCAGATGGCAGTGGAGACAAGGTAGCCAACCTGACAGCAAGCTATCAGGACAGCGAAGGAAGCTGGCATGAGCTTGGTGTGAAGACGAATGCTGGTGACAATACTGTGTTCAGTTTTAGTGCAGTAAAGGCAAAAGCTATTCGTCTGGTAAACAGTGGAAGTGCTACTAATGCCTGGTGGAAGCTATATGAGGTAAGTTTAATTCAGGCTTCTCAGAGTAAGGAAGGTATTGTGTATACTAATTCAGTAAATGCAAGTACCTTTGGAGGTAGTGTAAATAGTACTGGTGCAGTACTTTCCTCCGGAATGATTACTTTAGCACCAGGAGAATATATTGGTTTGGATGTACAAAATATCCAGACAATAGAGACTTTATCGGTAGCAGGAGAGGGTATTGCTGCTGCGAAACTGGAGATTTCCAGCAATGGTATGCAGTGGGAAAGCATAGAAAATACGGATGCTGCTGCCCAAAAGGCTGTTCGGTATGTGCGTCTGTACAATGCAGGTACAGAGGATTTAGCCTTGAATATTGAGGCATTTTCCCTTACCTTCTATACGATTGGACAGTTAGGTGAACTGATTTCTTCTAATATTCCAGTGACAGCAAGCTGGGGAGACGATAGAAACAATCTGAAGGCTTTTGATGGAGATATGACTACCTATCAGAAATTTGGCGGAAATCCTCAGGCAGGTAATACAGCAGTCTACAGTCTGGGACAGGAGATAGATGTTGAGTCAATCAGAGTCTATACCACAGACGGTACTCAGGATTATATCAGAGATGCCAAGATACAGCTTTCCATGGATGGAGAGACCTGGGAGGACGCTCTGACGATTGGTGACGGTACTACCGATACAGAGCCAACTTCTACAATGGGAAGCGGAGCCTTAGGCGAAAGTGATTCCAACTATCCGAATGTACGTTATTATGGACAGGATGGCATCAATAAAAAGGCCAGGTTTATGCGGTTGTATATTACGGCTAATTTCCCCGGTCGTGCTATTATTATCAATGAAATTGTCATCAATGATGGTGCTTATATTTCTGAGGAGTCTAATGCCGCTTTCTCCGGAACACTGGAAGCAGAAGGATATAAGCCCAGCAATATGCTGGATAAGAATCTGTCTACCAGTTATAAGGCATCCCAGGCAAATGGAAGCCTGACCTATGCAGTAAGTGAAGCCGGTGTTCTTTCCTTCCGTATGATACAGAGCGGTGAGATAACCGGAGCAGCAATAAAGGCTAAAGTATTGGATACAAACAATACAGAAGATACAGTAGAGGTAGGTACTCTGGCAGACAATATTAACGATTTCCAGGTACCGGAAGGAAAAGAGCTGGCAGCAATCGTTATTGAATGGCAGGAAAAAATTCCTGCGATTGCAGAATTAATTCTGATTAAGGATGAACAGAAGCCGACAGCACCTTCTGCAGCAGCTGCAACAGAGGTAACAGCAAATAGTGCTAAGCTGACATGGACAGCGGCTACAGATAATGGAAGAATAGGAAAATATGAAATTTATCAGGAATCCAGTCTGATAGCCATTGTAGATGGCAGTGCGACAGAGACAGTATTAAAGAATCTGGATGCAGAGACAGCCTATACACTGGAGGTTTATGCTTACGACTCGGCAGGTAACTGCTCTGAAAGCTGTCAGGTAAGCTTTACCACCTTGAAAGAGGATAGCTCAGGAGGTGGCGAAGGTGGCGATGAAGGCGGAGACGAAGGAAATGACAACGAAGCTGTCGAAGAATATAAGCAGCAGCTGACCGCTTTGATTGCAGAGGCAAAAGAAAAGATTGCTTCTGACAAGTATACAGAGACTACTGTAACCGCTTTACAGGCAGAGGTAACTAAGGCAGAAAATCTGATGAAGGAGGCTGCCCCTACAGCAGCAGCTTTGCAGCAGTCAGTTACCGATTTGGATAATACGCTGAAGGCTTTGGAAGAAAAGAAAAATGATAGCCCGGATAGTACAGATGATACAACAGCAGAGAAGCAGCAGCTGACGGCTTTGATTGGTCAGGCAAAGGAAAAGATTGCGTCCGGTAAGTATACAGAAGCTACCGTAAAAGCTCTGCAGGCTGAGGTAACCAGGGCAGAGAATCTGTTAAAGCAGACAGCGCCTACAGCAGCAGCTTTGCAGCAGTCTATTACTGCGATGAACAATGCGATAAAAGCTTTAGCAGAAAAAACAGACGATGGTTCAGCAGCATATAAGAAGCAATTGACTACGCTGATTGGTCAGGCAAAGGAAAAGATTGCGTCTAAAAAGTATACAGAGGCTACCGTAACCAAGCTGCAGGCAGAAGTAGCCAAGGCAGAGGCCCTATTAAAGGAAGCTGCTCCTACAGCAGCTAAGCTGCAGCAGTCGGTAAACAGTCTGAATACCGCAGTAAAAGCGTTGGTAGAAAAGGCAGAGACAGTAGAAAAGAAGTGGATTTTCACTGATGTAAAGGTGACTACAGGCAACTGGAAATATGAAAGTGTAAAATATGTATACAATAAGGATGTTATGGGTGCTGTAACCGGAACGACAGAGTTCCAGCCAGATCGTCCGCTGAATAGAGCGATGTTTGCTACTGTACTGTATCGTATGGCAGGAGAGCCAAAGGTAACCTTTGAAAATAAATTTACGGATGTGGTAGCCGGAAAATGGTATAGTAATGCTATTCTTTGGGCTTATCAGAATAAGATTGTATCTGGCTTCAGTGATGGAAGCTATGGTATTGAGGCAAATATTACCCGTGAACAGATTGCTAAGATGCTGAATGAGTATGCAAAGCTCTGCAAGTATGATATTAGTCAAAAGAATGCTCTAAATGAATTTACAGATGCAGCCAGTGTAAGCAACTGGGCGGTAGAGTATATGCAGTGGGCAACAGCAGTAAAGATGATTTCCGGTAAGCCAAATGGAGATGGAAGCTTCCGCCTGGATCCTAAGGGTGAAGCAACCAGAGCAGAATGTGCAGCAATGTTGCAGCGTTTTGCCAATAAATATATTCCATAAGAGGAATTAGGACAGCTGAAAGTATGCGAAAATATAGCTGAAACAAGTAAAAATCCCATCGCCATAGGCGATGGGATTTTTGTATGGTAACGGTGAGGGTACTGAACAGTTACAAAAAATATCATCAAAAAACAGCCGTGGGTGTAGACCAACGGCTGTTTTCTATCAATAATTATTTGTTAGTTTATTCTGCAGGGCTTTCTTCGGTTGCCTTTACAGTAGTATCTTCTACCGTAGTTTTACCGGCTTCCTCAGCAAACTTGTCGAACTTCTCCATAACTGCAGCATAGGTTTTCTGGCTCAGTTCCGGCAGCTCGCCTCCCCAGGTCTCAGTAGCCTGACGGAATCCTTCCTTAAAAGCTTCTCTCATTTCTTCCATCAGTTCCGGATCTCCACCAGTCAATGCCTTGGCAAAATCAAGGATACGCTCGGAAGTCTGTTCTACTCCCCAGTAGCCATCTTCTGCAATATCTTTCTCTGCCTGTGCTTTTACTACCGGATCTACCTCAAAGTCTCCTTTGGCAAGAAAACTCCAGATACTGTCTGTCTCTCCAAGCGTCTTACCCTGCTTGCTAATCAGCTGCTCAACCAGTGTCTTAAACTGTGCAACACGTGCTTCTGCATCTGCCTGAAGCTTGGCAATCAGTTCAGGGTCATTCTTATAGGTTTTCTTTGTAGCAGCGGTGTCTGCAGCTTCTGTTGAAGGCTCATAAATAACTCCATTAACTCCATTAGAAGCAGAAGTGTTTTCTTTAGCAGCAGCTTCTGCAGCGACAGTACTTTTGGAATCTGTGTTGTAGGTGGCATATGTCTCAGCAACGGCCGTGGTATTAGTAATTCCATTTACGCTCATGTGAAACCCTCCTTGGTTATGTAATGGTTGATGCTGTTTCCTCTTTAGTTCCGGGAGTGAAATCGGACAGTAACAATCGGATAACCTGGTATAAATAAGTTTCGTAACTGTTCAGTACTCTCACCGTTACGTTTTTATCACTACGTTTTCTTACGATCAGCACAGCAGGTGTGCTGACCCATTGGGTAGTTGGTTTCTTTGCTTATCCTCAGTGCTTAATGGACTTGAGGCAGGAGAACAGCAATAGATAGTTAATAGTTTCTATTATGGTATATATCGACAGCTTGAAAGGGTTTGATAAGGTAAAATATGGGAAATCGGTAAATATTTTATCAATAAACTTTTAATAGTCTGTGCCTTCCCTCACACCGGTCAAAAAGTCTCGGCAGAGTGGATACGAAAAGTAACTGATATACTGAGTACAGAAAAGGATTGTGCAGAATAGTCTTGACGAACCATAGTAAATTGTATATAATAAAATACAATCTTTGTATACAAAATGCAAATTCAAAGAAAGGAAAGGAATAATCTATGGATTCTGACCGTATTCAAAGAAAGGCTTATGCCAAAGTAAATCTGGGGTTGGACGTACTTCGACGCAGAGAAGACGGATATCATGAAGTAAGAATGATTATGCAGACGGTAGATTTGTATGATACACTTACTTTTTCCAAACAAAAAGAAAAAGGAATCCTTGTGCTTACCGATCAGGAAGCGTTGCCGGGGGATGAAAGCAACCTGGTTTATCGTGCAGCCAAGCTGATTACAGATACCTATGGTGTGGAACAGGGAATCCGGATTGATTTACAAAAAAGGATTCCCATGGCAGCAGGGATGGCAGGTGGCAGTACAGATGCAGCCGCAGTTTTTCATGGGATGAATGAATTGTTTGACTTGGGTATGGGACAAGAGGAGATGTGCAGGCTGGGAGTCAGGATTGGAGCCGATGTACCCTATTGTATTATGGGGGGTACCGCATTGGCAGAAGGAATTGGGGAGAAGCTGACCCCACTGAAGGCTGCTCCTTCTTGCTTTGTTGTGATTGCCAAACCGGATTTGGAGGTTTCTACAAAATATGTCTATGAGAATCTGCAGGCAGACAGTTTAGCCTTTCATCCTGATATAGATGGTATGCAGGCGGCTATAGACATGGGAAATCTTCAGGAAATGGCTAAACGGATGGGTAATGTGTTGGAGACGGTAACAGAGACCCGCTATCCGGTGATTACCCAATTAAAGGAGTTAATGAAGGCAGGGGGAGCCTTGAATGCTTTGATGAGTGGCAGTGGCCCTACTGTATTTGGGATTTTTGATACGCAGGAAAGTGCCGGAAATATATACGAAGAACTGAAAAATAAAAAGATAACCAGTCAGGTATTTCTTTCAGCATTAGTATAACCAGTATACCAAATGAATAAAGAAAACGGAGAATGGATATGGGTAGTGAAAATTTGCAGGTAAGTATGGATGAGTTTTTACCTTTGCGGGATGTGGTGTTTAATACCCTGCGCAGAGGGATATTGACAGGGGAGCTAAAGCCGGGAGAAAGACTAATGGAAATTCACCTAGCAAATCGTCTGGGAGTAAGCAGGACTCCTATTCGGGAGGCTATTCGGAAGCTGGAACTGGAAGGGCTGGTGAAGATGATTCCCCGAAGAGGAGCAGAGGTAGCTCAGATTACAGAAAAGAGTATGAAGGATGTATTGGAGGTACGCAGAGCCTTAGATGCACTATGTGCAGAACTGGCCTGTGAGCGGATTACGGAGGAGGAAAAGGAGAGATTAAAGGAAAGCTGTACAGAGTTTGAGCGGGCAGTCAAAACAAAGGATTTGACGACGATTGCAAAAGCGGATGTGGCTATTCATGATATTATTGTAGAGGCCACCGGAAATCAGAGATTGGTTCAGCTGGTGAATAACTTGGGGGAACAGATGTACAGGTATCGCTTTGAGTATATCAAGGATGAAAGTCAGCATGAGCATCTGGTGGAAGAGCATAGAATAATATATGACAGTATTATCAAAAAAGATTGTACAGCAGCAGCGCAGGCTGCCCGAATACATATTGATAACCAGGAGAAAGCGGTGATGAAGCAGATTCGTCTGGATAATACTCCAAAAAAATAGTTCTGATTTGGGTTGATACTGGTATAAAATGTACCAGTCAGGAAAGACTTTTTCTATCAGGGTTAATCAGGCATGAGGGAAGACGGAGAGGAAGCTGCAGATGAGACTTCCCAAGTATCTTCTTACAATGAGACCATGTATTATGGAGACTATGTATTATGGAAACCATATATCATGGCCGGAAAAACCTTTTATCATGGAAAAGATAGGAGAAGTCAGATGAAAAAAATATGGGAAACGGCAGTAATCCTGTTTGCTGCGATGAGTTTTTGGGGAATGCTGTATCCGGATCTTTGTTTTACCGGAGACGTATGTGTAGTGATGGAGATGGAAACGGATGAGGATGATGTGACTCCAACCGATTCAAATAACCAAAAGCAGAAGGCAGTCTGGGGAGACAGTCGGCAGACAGCCTCCAACAGTGATATTTATGAGGCAGAGCCTGGGCAGATACGCATCAGAAGCAGGCTGCTGGAGCTGTGGAATCAAAGGATTGTGGGGATTACTGCTGAGGCAAGGGAACTTCAGGATTCCGACAGTCAAAGGGCAGTACAACATGAAGGAAGAAAAAAATGAGGGAGGAATGGAATGTCGTTAGCAGACGATAGGGAAGCTCTCAGGCAGGCACCGGTAGGTGTTTTTGACTCTGGTGTAGGTGGATTGACTGTGGCAAGGGAAATTATGCGACAGATACCTAATGAAAAAATCATCTATTTTGGAGATACAGCCCGGGTGCCATATGGAAGTAAGTCTAAAGAAACGATTACAAGATATGCAAGGCAGATTGTTCGTTTTCTTCAGGAGCAGAGGGTAAAAGCAATCGTGGCTGCCTGCAATACGGCCAGTGCTTATGCTTTGGATGAGATAGAAGGGGAAATAGATATTCCCATTATTGGAGTAGTAAAGCCAGGTGCCAGAGTGGCAGCAGAGTCTACAAAAAATGGGCGGGTAGGTGTGATTGGTACAGAGGGTACGATAGGCAGTAGGATTTATTCTACATATATTAAAGAAATAAACCCGGAGATACAGGTTATGGGGAAAGCCTGTCCTCTTTTTGTTCCACTGGTGGAGGAAGGACTGTGGCAGGACCCGGTAACAGATGAGATTGCCAAACGGTATCTTGGAGGACTGATTGACAGCGAAATTGATACATTAATCCTTGGCTGTACCCATTATCCATTGATTCGCTCTACTCTGGGCAGGATTATAGGAGAAGGCGTTACTCTGGTTAATCCTGCCTATGAGACAGCAAGAGAGTTAAAGGAGCTTTTGGAAAGAGAGCAGCTCTTAAATGAAAAAAAACAGGAGCTTGGCATGAACTGTTACCGCTTTTATGTAAGTGATATGGCAGAAAAGTTCCAAAGCTTTGCCAATTCTATATTGAAGTATGGAATTTTATCGGCAAGGAAGATAGATATAGAGCATTATTGAAGGCAATGACCATTTATTTCACAACAAATAGGATGAAGGGAGAGTAGGGGAAAGGTATGACAAAAGAGGTATTGTTGTCTTTACGTGGTCTGCAGTTTGATATACCAAATGCAGATGGAGATAAAATAGAGACCATCACTGTTGCTGAGTATTACTACAGAAATGACAGCCATTATGTTCTTTATGAGGAGGTAACAGAAGGGTTTGGGCAGTCCACAAAAAGTGTAATTAAGTTCAAAAAAAATTATCTGGAACTGACCAAGAAGGGGCTGGTCAATGTCCATATGGTTTTTGAGGAAAACAGAAAAAATATGACCAACTATTGTACGCCCTATGGAGACATACTGATAGGTATCGATACCAAACGTATCCTGATTCAGGAAGAGGAGGAGCGTATTGAGGTAAGGGTGGAATATGCTCTGGAGGTAAATTATGAGCATTTTGCAAATTGCAGGATTAAGATTGGCATTCAATCAAAAAACGGAAATGGATTTACCCTGAAGTAAATCCATTTCCGCTATTTAATTGGCTTAGCACCAGCCTTTTCCTGTGCTTTTTCTACCATCCGTTTAAAGAAACCTTTCTTTTTCTGGGGAGCAGGTGCGGCAGGACGGCCATGAAGTCCCTTGACCTCCGTAATATAGATACCGCTGACTGCAGCTTTTACCTCTTTTTTCACAGGAACCATGTCGAAGATTTTCTCCTCACAGACAAGAGTTACAATTTGAGGTCCAACCTTCGCTTTAATAATAGGAAGCTTGGAGTTGCGCATCAGACGGGGCGTTTGTTCAATGACTGCCTGGGGAAGGCCGGATTCTTTGATTTTCATCCTTTTTTTGTCAATAATAAGCATGGAAACGGTCTGTCGCATGGCGGCAATCTGTGCCTGCTGCTCGGCCTGCTTTTTTTGTGCCTTTTTTCCCAAAAAATACAAAACCACAAGTGCAATGACTAAAATTACAAGGATGACTAATAATACAATTGTTAATGGACTCACAAGGTACCTCCTGTCTGCTCGTTTTTTGCAGAATTATTGTAGCATTGTTTTGGAAAATAGGCAAGTAGTAACAATTGAAGAAAGAAAAGTATTGTTATATAATGGGTAGTGTTTATGGCTCTATTATTGGACAAAGGTCTAAGAAACCGTAGTTTACCTGTGGTTAAGTTGAACAGGGTAAAATAGGAGAGAAAGTCTTGAAAGGAGCAAAAAGATAAGTATGCAGGTATTGTGGGAGGGGACTGGAACAGGAAGAGATTATATTTTTGGTCATCTTTTTTTTATTAATCTTTTACTGGCTATAGTTATCGTTTTTTTCCAAAGGAAGCAGGTACAGTCTGTATGGACCTGGCTGTTGCTGCTCTATTCCATACCGATTTTGGGCTTCGTTTTTTATCTTTTTCTGGGAACGGATATGCATAAGCAAAAGATGTTCCGTATTAAGGAGATAGAGGATCATCTGAATGATGCCATACGCAAGCAGGAGTACAGACTTCAAAGTAAGGGCTTTTATGAAAATGCTCCGGAGATTGCAGAATATGAAGACCTGATTAGATATAACCTGGATATTTCAGAGGCAGTGTTGACAGATGATAACGATATTACAATCTATACGGATGGAAACGACAAGTTTGAAGCACTGATAGAGGATATAAGACAGGCAAAAAAGTATATTCATATCCAATATTATATTATTAAAAATGATGTGCTTTTTAATAGAATTAAAGAGGTATTGATTGAAAAGGCAGCAGAGGGAGTAGAGGTGCGGATACTCTATGATGGTATGGGATGCCGCTCCGTGAAAAGAAGCTATTGGCAACAGTTGAACAGTAAGGGAATCAAGACCTCAGAATTTTTTCCTGCTACCTTGCGCCGTCTGCATTTGAGGATAAATTATAGAAATCATAGAAAGATAGTTGTAATTGATGGAGAAAAGGGATATGTGGGAGGCTTTAACATAGGTAAGGAGTATATCGGTCTGGATGAAAAATTTGGCTATTGGAGAGATACCCATCTGCGGATAGAGGGGGCAGCAGTGGCTTCTTTAGAGCTGCGATTTATTCTGGATTGGAACTATGCTTCCAGAGAGAATCTTTTTGCACCGGACAGGTATTGGTGTGGAAAAGTTGCAGACCGTCTGCGTAAGGAAGGACAGCATTGCAGGGTACAGATTGTTTCCAGTGGACCGGATTCCCGATATCAGAACGTCAGGGACAACTATTTAAGGATGATTGGTAAGGCAAAACAGAGTATTTATATCCAGACACCATACTTTATTCCCGATGATGCCATTCTTTCTGCTCTTTTGATTGCAGTGCATTCGGGAATCCAGGTGAACGTAATGATTCCCTGTAAGCCGGATCATCCCTTTGTATACTGGGCTACCTATTCCTATATTGGGGATTTGGTTATGGAGGGAGCTAATTGCTATACTTATAACAATGGGTTTCTTCATGCTAAAGGAATGATTGTGGATGATAAGGTAATGTGTTATGGGACAGCCAATATGGATATTCGAAGTTTTGCCTTAAATTTTGAAGTAAATGCAATCGTTTATGATGAAGGAAAGGCGATAGAGATGAGGAAGCATTTTGAGGAGGATTTAAAGTATTCCCGCCAGATTACAAAAAATATTTATGTGGGAAGGTCTCTGGTCATCAAAGGTAAGGAGCAGATGTGTCGGCTGCTTTCTCCTCTGTTATAGCTGTTGGACAGGCTGTATTGAGGATAAGGAGAGAAAAGCAGAGGGTAAATGTACGTTTTGTCGGAGAAGTAATGCAAAGAAAACCCGGAAAAGGGTTTTACAGAGAGGGGATTTGTGGTATGTTGATAAGAAGGCCATTTGAATCCAATCAAGGAAGCGGAAGCAATGGGGGGAACTTGCTTGTGTCAAAGGGTAATTTCTGTATGGACAACAGGATGAATAGAAAAAAAGGAGTAGATGGTAAGATGAAAAGGAGAACAGTGTCGCAGAAAATAAGGGTTTTGGGAGCAGTATCCATGATGGTGGCAGCTTTGGCTGCCTGTGGACAAAAGGAGGGAGAGCAGGCACCCGCTGATACAGAGAGAAACAATACTGTACAGAGTGAGCAGGAGGCTGATAGTGGAGATGCCACAGGTACGGAGACCCAGCTGGATAAGCTGAATACAGAGGAGTACGTCAGTGTAACAGAGTATAAAGGGATTGAGGTAGCAGAGGCACAGCCCCAGGTGGATGAGGCAGATAAGGAATCCTATATCAATTATCTGCTGTCCATGAATCCTCCGGAAGGTGTGGAGGAAGGAGATACGGTAGTTATCGATTATGTGGGAACTCTGGATGGTGTAGCTTTTGAAGGCGGAACGGCTTCTGGTGCCTATCTGACTATTGGCTCCGGTCAGTTTATTGATGGTTTTGAGTCCGGTTTGATAGGAGCAAAGACGGGAGATACGGTAGAGCTGAATCTGACCTTCCCGAAGGACTACCATTCTGAGGATATGGCAGGAAAATCCGTAGTTTTTACCGTAACAATCAATAATATTATGGCAGCAGAGCCTCAGGAACTGACGGACGAGTTTGTAAAAAATCTGGCGCTGGAGGAATGCAGTAATGTTGCTGAATTTGAAACCTATGTGTATAATATGCTGTATGAGGAGGCAGTAACTGCCTATGAAAGCAATGTAAAAGGTGCAATCATTACGGTATTGATGGAAAACAGTGAGTTTAAAAAGGATCCTCCGCAGGATATGAGTGACCGGTATGAGGAAACACTGATTTATAATCTTACCTATCAGGCAGAGAGCTATGGAGTTTCTCTGGCAGATTTTATGATGATGTACTATGGGATGGATGAGGAGACCTATTTAACCGAAATAAAAAATCAAGCCAAGGCTTCTGCCCAGCAGTATATTATGATGCAGGATATTGCGAATAAAGAGGGATTGACTATATCTGATGAGGAGATGAACAGTTCGATTGAAGAGATGGCACTGGAATATGGATATGCTTCTGCAGATGACTATAAGACACAGACCCAGATGAATATCAATGATTACAAAGAGTATCTTATGGGACAGAAGGTGTTGAATTTTCTAATGGAAAATGCAGTGGTAACAGAGCCTGTAGCAGAGGAATCTACCATAGCAGAGGAAACTACTATAACAGAAGAGAACAGTATGGCAGAGGAAACTACTATAACGGAGGAAGGGACTACCGCAGCAGAGGAGACGCTTGCCACAGAATAAGGGGCAGAGACAATGGCAGCAAAGTCGGAGGAATGAGGCGATGCGGAGGCATCGTTGACTGACAACGATGCCTCAGATAAAAATTTAGACAAGTGAAACAGATGTGTGGATTATACCGGCAATTGGTATGGCTTAGGCAGAAGAAAGTTTGCCAACAGAAATACAGAAGAATGAAAAAGAGGATAAAAAGGAGATGGCAAAGATGGATTTAATCGATATCAAGGCTTTGTACAGAGAAAGACAAGAATGGATAGGAAAAGAGGTAACTGTAGGCGGATGGATTAGAAGTATCCGGGATTCCAAGACGTTTGGCTTTATCGTAGTCAATGATGGAACCTTTTTTGAACCCTTGCAGATTGTGTATAGTGATAAGCTGGAGAATTTCAATCAGATTAGCAGATTAAATGTAGGTTCAGCTATTGTAGTAAAGGGAACCATAGTGGAAACACCCCAGGCGAAGCAGCCCTTTGAAATGCAGGCAACAGAGGTAATGATAGAAGGACCTTCCACAGCAGACTATCCGCTGCAAAAGAAGAGGCACAGTTTTGAATATCTGAGAACGATTTCTCATCTGCGTCCCAGAACCAATACCTTTCAGGCTGTATTTAGGGTACGTTCTCTAATCGCCTATGCTATTCATACCTTTTTCATGGAAAGAGGCTTTGTCTATGTGCATACTCCCATTATTACAGGAAGCGACTGTGAGGGAGCCGGAGAGATGTTCCAGGTGACGACGATGGATTTGGATAACCTGCCAAGGACTCAGGATGGAAGTATAGATTACAGTCAGGATTTCTTTGGAAAGCCTACTAATCTTACAGTAAGTGGTCAGCTGAATGTAGAAACCTATGCGTTTGCTTTTAAAAATGTCTATACCTTCGGTCCTACTTTCCGGGCAGAAAACTCCAATACAACTAAGCATGCAGCAGAATTTTGGATGATAGAGCCGGAGATGGCCTTTGCAGACTTAAAGGATGATATGATGCTGGCAGAGAACATGCTGAAGTATATTATTCGTTATGTACTGGAAAACGCAAAGGAGGAGATGGAATTTTTTAATCAGTTTGTAGATAAGGGATTGATTGAAAGGCTGAACCATGTAGTAAATTCTGATTTTGGTCATGTGACCTACACCGAGGCAATCCGGATTCTGGAGCAGCACAACGATGAATTTGAATATAAGGTATCCTGGGGCTGTGACCTGCAGACAGAGCATGAGCGTTATCTGACAGAAAAAGAATTTAAGAGACCCGTCTTTGTCACAGATTATCCTAAGGAAATCAAAGCCTTTTATATGAAGCTGAATGAAGATGGCAAGACAGTGGCAGCCATGGACTGTCTGGTGCCGGGAATTGGAGAAATTATCGGGGGCAGCCAGAGAGAGGATAGTTTGGAGAAGTTAGAGAAGCGTATGGATGAGATGGGACTGAACAAGGAGGATTATGGCTTCTATCTGGATTTGAGAAAATATGGTTCTGTACGCCATGCAGGCTTTGGACTGGGATTTGAACGATGTGTGATGTACCTGACAGGAATGGGAAATATCAGGGACGTATTACCCTTCCCCAGAACTGTTAAAAACTGTGAGCTGTAAAGCTGGTATATTGAATAGAATATGAGAAGAAGATTAAGAAAAATAATGGGAATTGGTCTGGCCTGTGTGGTAATTTTGGGTTTTCATGGAGATGCTTTTGCCTCTACCATTGAAGAGATTCAGCGACAGCAGGAGGAAAATCGCCAGCAGCTGAATCAGGTAGAAGGACAGATTGACGGTCTGGAGGGACAGCAGACAGCGGTGCAGAATGAAATTGATGCACTGGATGCCAACGTAGTACAGATTATTGCCAGTGTGGATATGCTTAAGGAGGATATTGAGGCAAAGGAAGTCCAGATTAAGGAAACAGAGATAGAGTATACCAGGGCCAAGGCAAAAGAGGAAGAGCAGTATGAAGCGATGAAGCTGCGGATTAAATTTATGTATGAGCAGGGAGACAGCTCTTATGTACAGCTATTGTTCAGCAGCGAAAGCTTTGGAGAGATGGTGAATAAGGCTGATTATGTGGAGCAGCTTTATGAGTATGACAGGAAAATGCTGGAGGAATACCAGACTGCCAGAGAGCATGTACGGCAGGTATGGGATAAATTGGAGGAAGAAAAATCTGAGCTGGAGGTAAGCCAGCATGAGCTGGAGCAGGAGCAGGCTTACATGGAGAAAATGCTGGAGGAAAAAAGGCAGGAGTACGATAATTACAATGTGCAGATTGCCAGAGCAAAGCAGGAAGCTGCTGCCTATAAGACAAAAATCAGACAGCAGACAGCACAGATTAAACGATTAGAGGAGGAAGCCAGAAGGAAGGCGGAAGAAGAGGCGCGAAGAAAAGCAGAGGAGGAAGCCAGAAGGAAGGCGGAGGAAGAACGGAGAAAAAGAGAAGCTGAGGCCGCAGCGGCAAACAATTCTTCATCAGGTCAGACTTCTGCCGACAGCCAGACCGGTTCATCAGGTCAGACCTCCACAGGTAGTCAGACCGGTGATAACAGTACTACAGGTCAGACCTCTACAGGCACCAGTGCTAATCCTTCATCAGGTCAGACTTCTACAGGTAGTCAGTCAACGGATAATAGTACGACAAATAACAGTTCTATAGGTGGACAAACATCAGGAAGTAGTACAGGGAAAACGAATACTTCCTCTGGCAGTTCATCCGGACAGGGAAGCAGTAAGGGACAGGAGATTGCTTCCTATGCTCTGCAGTTTGTGGGAAATCCCTATGTATATGGAGGTACCAGTCTGACAGAAGGAGCCGATTGCTCCGGATTTGTATGGAGAGTATATAAGGATAAAGGATATTCGGTACCGCGTACCTCCTGGACACTAAGAAATGCAGGACGAGAGGTGGCTTATGCCGATGCTCAGCCCGGAGACATTGTATGCTATGCAGGACATGTAGGTATTTACATAGGAAATGGTAGTATTGTACATGCCAGTACACCAAAATCAGGAATTAAAGTAACGACAGCTACCTACAAGCCGATACTGACAGTGAGACGGGTAGTATAGCGAGCAATTCCATTCACTTTAGACAATGGGCAGTTTACCCAAAGAGTATACATCATCTACTTTATGGGAAAAGAAAAGAACGCTGATAGAGAGGAATCGTCAGCGTTCTTTTTTGTTGTACAATATTTGATATTTGCTCATTTATAAGGCAAAAGGCTGTTTTATTTGCTGCTTATTTTGTATTTTCATCAGGGTAGACACTGGTAATACCAATAATATTCAGAATGCCTTCATCGTCTACATCAAAGGTAATATTGGGACCACCGTTTCCAAAATGGAAGCCAGAATCACTATATTTTAGATTAAAGAGGTTGTAGTTAGCAATCCGCTCGATAAGGGCTTCTGTAAAAATTTTTTCATTGTCGATAGCTTCAAATTCCCCCGGAGTGTTGATAACACCATTATAATTGCCTGTATCAATGAAAAGAGGGAATTTACTCAGGTCAGACAGATACTCCAAGTCCATCGCTTTAACGGCATTGATAATCTCTATGGCAAAGGCGTATTCCTCCAGGTAAATATCGGTAGTCATATAGCTGGGAGTAACACTGGTCAGTACAGCATGGCTTTCATCCAGTGTACCAATATAATTTAAAGTAGCAAATTGGCCGATAGTAACGTAATCCAGTCCTCCTTCCAGTCCGGTTTCCGGTATGGAAAGATAGTGAGATTTACCATCTTGTGTCTGGAAGGCAACAAAGTATTGAGATGCATCGGTGATAATACCGGTAACAGAACGACGCTCAGCAGTAGTAGTTGGGGTAAGTGTCTGTTGAGGCTTTGTTGTAGCAGGAGGAGTGGTAGAAGAAGTCGTATCTGCAGAAGGAGTCTCGGAGATAGACTGACCACCGCCTACTACAGAAAAATCTTTAGAAGTTTCCGGGGAATTTGTTTCTTCTGCTGTAGTCGATGCAGTAGAGCTATCTTCGGCAGCAGTGGTTTCTTCCTGCACCGTAATATTAGCAGTCTTACTATCTGAATTGGCATTTCCGCATCCGCTCAATACGATACAGCCTGCACAGAGCAGAGGGAGAAGCTTCTTTATATGTTTTTTCTGATCTGAATGATTAAGAGTGTATAATGTTTTTTTCATATGTGGAATCCATCCTTTTTTATTTCTGGTCAAAGGAGATATTGATTATCTCTTCCGCCATTGGTTGATAATTGCTTTGCATTCTCTGTGATTGGAGAAACAATTTTCTGGAGTGGATAATAAAATATCATCCCGTTTCCATATATTAATAATATACCATGAAGGGATTATCTGTCAAACTATAAAGAAAACTTGTTTTTCACGAAAAAACGTAGTAAGGTGTTAGATAAGAGAAAAAGGAAAGGGGTATGGGAAGGGATGGAATGGAAAAGGCTTTTATGCAGTGACAGAATCAGAAGTTATAGGGCAAAAAACAAGCAGGAGGATTTGCGGACAGAGTTTGAAAAGGATTATCATCGAATTATAGGGAGTGCTTCCTTTCGGAGACTGCAGGATAAGACTCAGGTTTTTCCTTTGGATAAAAGTGATTTTATCCGAACCAGACTAACCCACTCCTTAGAGGTATCTTCCTTTGCCCGTTCACTGGGACAGAATATTTCAAAGAAAATCCGACAGGATATTCAGGATACAAGCTTTCAGGCTTCTTATCAGGAGGATGTTTGCGATATTTTACAGTGTGCGGGTCTTCTTCATGATATCGGTAATCCTCCCTTTGGTCATTTTGGTGAGACGGTAATCAGACAGTGGTTTGAGAAGAATCTGAGACGGCTGGATTATAAGGGGAGGACTTTAGAGGAGATACTACTTCCTCAGATGAAGGAGGATTTTCGCAACTTTGATGGCAATACTCAGGCACTGCGGCTGGTAACGAAGCTTCACTATCTGGTAGATGAGCATGGAATGAATCTGACCAAGGGTTTGCTGGGAACGATAATCAAATATCCGGTAGCTTCTCTGGAAATTAATAAAAACAGCGGAAATATTAAGGATAAAAAGATGGGCTATTATTATGCGGAGAAGGATATTTTTAACGATATACAAAATACGCTGGGAACCTATGGAAGCAGGCATCCATTGACCTATGCACTGGAGGCAGCCGACGATATTGCTTACCGTACAGCCGATATAGAGGATGCCTTTAAAAAGGGTTGTATCACGTTTCTGCAACTGGTGAATGAACTGAAAAGCTATGGAGGGCAGGATGAAGAAACAGCTTATATGCAGATGGTAAGGACTTTGCAGGAACGCTATGAAAAGGCAGTGTCCAGAGGAGTAGCACAGCCGGAAAACCATGCCATTCAAAATTGGATAATTGGAATACAGGGGCGGCTGCTGACCAGTGCCACACAGGGATTTGCAGATCATTACAGAGAAATTATGGAGGGTACCTATAAGCAGGATTTATTTTATGGAACAGATGGGCAGCAGATGACAGAGGCTTTGGGAGACATTGCCAGCCGTTACGTTTTTAATTCCCGGCCTATTCTGAAGTTGGAGATAGGGGCAGAGTCCATTCTTAATTTTTTACTGGATAAATTTGTGAATGCTGCTATCTATTTTGATACAGACAGAATGCAGGATGAAATTAAGGAGAAGCTAATCGATTTGATTTCGGATAACTATAAGGCTATTTATCGAATCTATGCAAAAGAGAAGAATGAGATAGAGAGGCTGTATTTAAGATTACTGTTGGTTACCGATTTTATTTGCGGAATGACGGACAGCTATGCAAAATCCCTTTATCATGAGCTGAATGGAATGTAAATAGTCATAACCCAAAAGAATATTTCATAGAATGTAAAAAAATATTCTGAGGGGACTTCCGTTGAAAGATTATATCGAGGAAAGAGCAATCGATATTGCCAATTATATTATCGAGAATAATGCTACGGTAAGACAGACGGCAAAACAGTTTGGAATCAGTAAGAGTACGGTGCATAAGGATGTAACTGATCGACTGATGCAGGTAAATCCTGCACTGGCTAAGGAGGCCAGAAAGGTTCTGGATGTGAATAAATCAGAGCGGCATATCAGAGGCGGACTGGCGACAAAAGAAAAGTATCTGCATCAGCAGGAGGCCGTAATCTAATACATAGGACAGTCTGGATGGCAGATATAAGGCTGTAATCTGGAAAATACAAGCACAATCTCCCTTCAGGCTGTGGTCATATACTATACAAAGTTAACCGAGTCAAGAGAACCTTTACTCCAGGAATTTAAGATATCACCCTGCTTCATCATAACAGAGGACTGGCCTGTTAAAAGATAGAAGGAGGCGGAGAAAATCTTTTGACAGTAGCAACCGGTTTATTATATGATGATGTTGTGGTCAAAAGTACCTATTTTCATGCAAGCAAGAAAACAGATGACCTTTTGACTCTAGCATCATATGATAAGAAAACAGGGGTGTTAGCAGCTGGAAGGAAAGGAGTAAAGGACAAGATGGAAAGAGAGAAAATCTTGGTGCTGGATTTTGGCGGTCAGTATAATCAGTTGATTGCAAGGAGGGTCAGGGAGTGTAATGTCTATTGTGAGGTACATCCCTATAGTCTGAAGCCTGATGAGTTGAAAGAAATGAAGCCAAAGGGAATTATTTTTACAGGCGGCCCCAATAGTGTCTATGCAGAAAATTCTCCTCTATGCGATAAGGCAGTCTTTGAGCTGGGTATTCCCATATTAGGGATTTGCTATGGCTCTCAGCTTATGGCACATTTGGGAGGCGGCAGGGTAGCTACGGCTCCGGTCAGTGAATATGGAAAAACAGAAGTAGAAGTGGATAACAGCAGAAAATTGTTTGAGGGAGTGGGAAAAAAGACAATCTGTTGGATGAGCCATACTGACTATATTGCACAGGCACCGGAAGGCTATACCATTACAGCATCAACTCCGGTTTGTCCAGTGGCTGCTATGGAAAATGTGGAAAAAAATCTATATGCAGTACAATTTCATCCGGAAGTAGTACACACTCAAGAAGGGACCAGAATGCTGCAAAACTTTGTGTGTAATATCTGTGGATGCAAGGGTGACTGGCAGATGGATTCCTTTATTGAGACAAGTATAGCAGCAATTCGTGAAAAGATAGGTAAGGGGAGAGCGCTCTGTGGATTATCAGGAGGTGTGGACTCTTCTGTGGCAGCGGCTCTGCTGTCCAAGGCTATCGGCAAGCAGCTAATCTGTGTCTTTGTGGATACCGGTCTTCTGCGTAAGGGAGAAGGAGACGAGGTAGAGGCAATCTTTGGTTCAGGAGGAATGTATGACCTGAATTTTATCCGTGTAAATGCACAGGAACGCTTTTTTCACCAACTGGCAGGAGTAGAAGACCCAGAAGAAAAACGGAAGATTATTGGAGCGGAATTTGCCTATGTGTTTGAAGAAGAAGCAAAAAAGATTGGGGCTGTAGACTATCTGGTACAGGGAACAATCTATCCAGATGTAATTGAAAGTGGTTCAGGAGAAAGTGCAGTGATTAAGCTGCATCACAATGTAGGGGGTCTGCCGGAGAAGGTGGACTTTAAAGAGGTAATAGAACCGCTGCGCTTTCTGTTTAAGGATGAGGTAAGGAAGGTAGGACTGGAATTGGGGATTCCTGAGTATCTGGTATACAGACAGCCTTTTCCGGGTCCGGGATTGGGCGTTCGTATTGTAGGAGAAGTAACAGCCGATAAGGTTCGTATCGTTCAGGAGGCAGATGCAATTTATCGGGAAGAAATCAGTAAGGCGGGACTGGATAGACAGCTGGGACAGTATTTTGCAGCATTGACTAATATGCGTTCCGTAGGCGTGATGGGGGATGAGAGAACCTATGATTATGCAGTGGCTCTGCGGGCGGTTACTACTACTGATTTTATGACAGCAGAAACGGCAGAGTTGCCTTGGGAGCTGTTGGGGAAGGTGACAAGCCGGATTGTGAATGAGGTGAAAGGTGTCAACCGGGTGTTGTATGACTGTACGGGGAAGCCGCCGGGGACGATTGAGTTTGAATAATACAAATGAGCCAAGAAATGCCGAATTTACGGCGTTTCTTGGCTCTTGTTTTTTTGTGTGACAATCAAATGACAATAATTTTAGAAATATTTTATGCGTTTCCTAATTTGAAGACGAAGAATCTTCTTTGGCATAAAAGAGTTTGATTTGTCTTAAATCATAAATCAGTTCACCATACTTATTGTAATCACGGTATAAAATATCTTTCACAATAGGTGTAAGTGAAAAAATAAGTGAGAAAATAAGTAAAACAATTGCTATTATTTGAGCTACCATAATAATCATTTCATTTTGAGATGTTGAATCCCCAATTTTTTCAGCAACGTATACTACAATCGGGATGATTATTGCGGCGAGCGTTTTTAGTGGTTTTTTTAGAGGTGCTAAATAATCACATTGAATTTGTGCAATTTTAGCTTCTTTTATTAACAGATCAATTGACTCAAAATCGTGAATGTTAATTTGGTAATTGTTTAATACATCGATGGTCATTTGCATCCTTTTTTCAGAATAAGGGCTATAGTGTTCATTAAGCATTACTTTAAGATTTTTTTTCAAGGAATCAATTATAAAGAAAATAAACATTGAAATGATTCCTAGTATTAATGGAATATATGAAGCCCAAGTTTGTTTAAACATTAGTAGAATGCTACTAATAATTGCACTGGCAAAAAGAATAATTACAAATATTTTTCTATATAGTGGAAGCTTGGTAAAGGGAATAGTACTCTTGATATCCTTTAGCCCAATTTTATAGCTAATAAATAAATCACAAAATCTCATATGTATCATAGTCCTTTCTTGATTAGTAGTATATCTGCGTTTTATGTTAGTTGCAAATGATTTTACGGTGAGAATTAATCTCAAAATCAATTAATAAGATTTCCATCATAATCTATCTCATAGTAATTATCTTCAAAGTCATAGCATATGGAGTTATCCCGTAATTCAAAGGGCTTCTTGTTTGATAATGAAACAAAAATATCTTTTCCGGAGAAAGCCCACTTTTTGATAAAGTCAAAGTCCAGCATCGTAATTTCGATTTCTCCATAGATGATGTATCCGTTTTTAACTTTATATATTCCATAGTTACAGCCAAAGCAATCAAACTTAATATGTTTTGTTATGGAGCCGTCAAAGATATTGATTATAGTTATGGTATCATTTTGTAAAACTGTAAGTGTATCATTTTCAAGGACGGCACAATCGAAATCATATGTATAGAATGAGCCTATAAGTGCAATGCTGTATTCTTTTGAAAAAAGGTCTACATGTATAGCTAGAGTTTTTGCAATATCACTTTGCTTATATTGGCAGGGATTGTGGATAATATCGTAGTAACGATTGTCTGTCGAATCGACGGTAAAGGTTTCGTCTATGCTAATTTTAATAATGCAGTTACTATTTTCTAAAATCATAAGTCCTCCGGATACCATTTAAAAAGCGTGCTCATCATACAGTTCTAAATATTTGTTGTTACTTTCATGGTTTTTTATAATGGATATAATTTTATTGAAATATTTGTTACCTAATGCTTGTCTGCTTTTCTCGGCATAAATCCAAACGATATGAAGCGGTGCTTCATATTCATGAATGCCAAAACCACCCCAAAGCAAGTCATTAAAAGCATTCAGATTACGTCCTGTTTTAAAGTCAATCTTATATGTCAATTTTTGCTCTATTTGGTCAAAAAAATCATTAAGTGTTTGGATATCGCGTCCGTCAATAAATATCCATTTTTCGTCATTTGCATCAAGGATAGGATTTACTATTTCGGTAACTTTGAAAGTACCCATTACTTTTGAACCCTCATATATATCCAAACACTTATCAAGCCATAATGAATTTGCACAATACTTTGGAGAAATAAAAGCGATGGAGGCTGGAATAGATTCGTCCAAAGAAATTGGATTATCAAAGTTAAGGACACAGCTTGTCCAATAGTTTTCTTTAATTATTGTGGTAGGACGAATGTCTGGAAAAAAAGGAGTTGTTCTACCGGTATTTGTTAATATTCCTTTTGCATCTATATTAAGCATATTATCTCGCCTTTCTATTTGTCGTGCAATCCTTCCATACCACCATATTTCACTTTTAAGCTTTCGATATCTTGGATAACACTCAATAAGCAAGATTGGTCAGTATCAAACTCGAATTGCAGTACATTTTGTTTATCCGGGCGTTCTTGGAAGGTTCCAGTTACAATAGCAAGTCCTCCACTTGTCATTTCAACATTAAAGACCAAACCATTTTCATACAAAGAATGATATTCTGCGGAACCAAAAAGAACTGTATAACAAGCATCAAGTTCTTTTGAAAAACGATAAAGAGTACCAGTGGCGGAGTAGAGTCGGTCAAATTCAATGTGATAGCATCCTGAGTCGATAACTAAGGTACAAATAATATCATAGCCGCCTTCAATGCTTGTGTTATTGGGAAAGCCAATAACTTCATTAAGTTCAAGACTGAGCTTTTCACCATTATATCCATTTAAGCAAAATATGTTCATAAAGCAACACTCCATTTAGTCTTTCTTCGGCTTCCTCTTCCTCTTCACATAAGAGAAATCCGGAAACAAGTCTTTTAACAATTCAGCAGTTTCTTCTGCGGCTTCATCCTCATTCGCATTCTGAACCATTAGCTGGTCATCGTCATCAAGATTCAACGAAAATGTATATTCTTTATCCGGTTCGACCGGATTCATCGGGAATTTAATCTCTTTAAGATAGTATTCCGATTCTGTTATTTCGCCATCTTCCAATCTATCTCGTAAGCGTGCCCAATACTCAATCATCTTTCGGAAGTTATCAAGGTCTTCTTGAGGACAGGGACCGGTGCTTGAAAGTCTTTCTTCAAATTTGAAAGTCAATTCCCCATTTTTCATAGTAGGGCGTAGTCCGTATGCCCACTCAATATCAAACAGCACATGAAGTGCGCTGAATATGTTTGCAACGTCAGGATCAGATAACGCATA
>JAFXJR010000124.1 GCA_017532145.1 Lachnospiraceae bacterium
ATCACATTCAATAGCGATAATTTCTATTTTTAACTCCTTACATTTTAATTCGACCAGTTCCTTAAATCGTTGCTCTACTTTAGGTATCAAAAAAATTTTTCGTCTGTATCTTGGACAAAACACAAAATGATAATTTATCAAAGATACCGTTGTGTTTGTATGTCTATAATTATTTTCCATACATATACTATACTATAATATATGTATAAAATCAATAATAACATACACATCAAATTTATAAAATAAATGTGCTATCCATCCCCAATATTTGGTTTTGGATAAAATCCCAAATCATAAACAACATCCTCCTTCTTTGACACAGAAAAGCGATTCAATAAATTGCTTAAAATCACCTAATGTTTCGCCGTTTAAAGAATAGTGATGCCTTTTCCCTTCTTTTCTATTATTTACAAGCCCACATTCACATAATATTTTCATATGGTGAGACAATGTAGGTTGTGTAATCTGAAATGCTTCTAATAATTTACAACCACACTTCTCACCATCTGAAAGCATCTGCACAATTTGCAATCGATTACTGTCTCCAAGTGCTTTACATATAACTGCCACGTCTATCGTATTCATATAACTCACCTCACATAGATATTTGTCTATGTGTTTAAAATGTCATATACATAGATGATTGTCAATGTGTACTTCGTAAAAAAACACATCCTCTATACTAAAAGATGTGTTTTCATAAATTATTTAGTGTATATGTCAACTTCATCTACCTTTGCCAGTTTGTCAGAAATAAATAATGCCTTTTTTGGAATGGATTTTGCATCAATACCAAAAGCTTTTAAAATATTTTTCTGTATAGCTGTCACAGCATGATCAAGACGATATATTCCATCTGACTGGCGAATCATTTCTATCTTTTCAAGTTCTTTAATCGCCGCAGATATGGTCATGTAATTCGGTTTATTTTCACCTTCTTCGATAGCTTCATCTAATCCTGTATAAATCCTGTTACGTATAATTAATGCAATAAATCCTATTAGTGTTTTTGCCTGGAATGCCTCGTCTGTCTCAACCCGCATTGCACTGTTTCCCAAATAAGATTTATCCGCTCTGAAAAGTTTCTCTGATTCATCTCTGCTCTTGTATAAATATAATGCATCCTTTGCTGTCATTCTTTTTGATGTCACAATGACAAAGTATCCGCACATTTTCTTTGCCTTTGAGATTTCACTATATTTTGGTGCAATAGCTGCTATTATTCCTTCTTTATCCCTTTCGAACCGGAAGTATTTCTCCGCCTCTTTTACTTTCTTATCTGTTCCGATTAGTTTCTTTCCATTCGTTCTATCTTTGCTTCCAGATTTTCTCTTTCAACAGCAGCTTGCAACTCATTAAAGAAAACATGAATATACCTGTTTTTGTCATCAGTCGGAAACAGATTTGTTCGTCAAGTTGTTCCATATACTTTATATTTACCCATTCTTTTCTTTCGGTCATCTTCAAATGTGCCCTACACTTCCTTTACCAATCCATTTATGAAGTTTGCATTTCCTTTTGCCATGATTACAAAAGGCATTCTGTTTTCATCCAGATAATTAAGATTTTCTCTGCTGAAATATCCCCTGTCCAACACAAATCCAACCTTTCTATACCCATACCCCACGGCCTTATCCACCATATATTTTAACAGCGAAACATCTACGATACTTCTAGGATATTCTTCATAAAATAATGGCTCTCGGTTATCATGATCATACCCAACACTGATATTGACTATCGGTTTTGCTGAATCATCTTTCGCATGCCCAAACTCTGCTATTTCTATTTCACCCGCCTGAATATTTTTATTTGTAGAATCATATGAAATGTAAATATTTTTATCATGTTCTCTTCCTTCATTCCACTTGTCTAAAAATCCAAGCCTCTGATCATCTGTAATATTTTTTAAAAATGATGAAATTTTTGTCTCGCTATATATTTTATAATCCGGCGTAAATAGCGGGTGGTTATACGCGTAATCAGGATAGTATTGTGCTGCATTATTTTCCATAATTATGGAATAGGCAACCATATCAGAAAGCAAACCACAATCCAACGGAAACCATTCCTCTATCATGTCTTTTACTCCCGAATCCATCAGTAGCTTCTTGATAACCAGAAACCTTCCAATCCGAATACAACTGCTCCTTTTCGGCCGATTGTCTGATTCCGGCATCTGTACATCCGGAAAATACGTATTAAATTTTTCATTTGGATACATTTTTCCTTCCTCGTTTTCACAAATTTTCCCAATAGTAACACGGTCAGGTACATTATATTTTTTCTCTGGATGATATGTACGTCCTGTTTCATACATCACATAAATACCTTTTTGGATTGTTATTTTCCCCTGCACTTTTGGAATTTCAACTACTGATTTGTCATACAAAAAAATCGCTCCTTTTATCAGTGTATTATCCACTCAATAATTATAGTATTATTTTACGCTAATTACAAACAACAATAGGGCAAAAATACTTGATTTGCAATATTTTTCTGCACTCTATCTTGCTTACGGCATATTAGAAAATAAAAATAGGGTAAGAAACAAATTCCTGTATTTATCTAAAAAAATAATAAGATAATCTATCCATCATAGAAGTTTTGTTATATAATAACTTTGATAATATCATACCCCAAGAACTATATATATTAGGAGTTTTTTATAATAGAAAAAGTATATATCCCCCCAATTAAAATACAGGGAATCAAAACTAAACTGGTAAAATTAATCTCTGATAATGTTTACATGAATGAAAATTCCGTTTGGTATGAACCATTTATGGGTTCTGGGGTTGTAGGAATTAACTTATCCCCAAAACAAGCTGTTTTTTCAGATACAAACCCTCACACAATTGCGTTATATAATGCAATAAAAGCTGGTGAAATCACCTCTCAAAGAGTTCGTGAATACCTTGAATATGAAGGAACGCAGTTAGCCCAGAAAGACGACGAACACTATTACTATATCCGTGACCGATTTAATGAAACACATAATCCATTAGACTTTTTGTTCTTAAACAGAAGTTGCTTTAATGGAATGATTCGTTTTAATCGCTACTATAAATTCAATGTTCCCTATGAACATAAACCCAAGCGTTTTACTAAAGCTTATATTACTAAAATTGTCAACCAAGTAAAGCATTTAGAGACTATTCTTCCAGAAAATAATTGGAAATTTATTTGTTGCTCATTTGAAGAAACTATTGCCCATGCCGCTCCAAATGACTTTATTTATTGTGACCCTCCATACATCGGTAGACATGTTGATTACTATGACAGTTGGGATGAAGAACATGAAATTGCATTAAGAGATGCGCTTTTTGCTTCCAAAGCTAAATTTATGCTTTCAACCTGGGATGAAAATAGATATCGAAAGAACGAATATATTGATACAATCTGGCAAGGATGCCATAAAATTATCAAAGAGCATTTTTACCATATTGGTGCAAAAGAGTCCAATCGTAATTCTATGATGGAAGCGCTATTAACCAACTATGACCCATCTATGGTACTCACTCGCCCACTGTGTTCCAGTGAGAAACTAATCATTCTCTAAAACAAAAAAACGGATGAACAAACTCTTCAACTCTGATTTGTTTATCCGTTTTTCATTTTCGTATTTCTATATTTACCAAAGCTTTGATTTCCCTACCTCCTAAACCGTTCCGCACTCTTTTCCCCATGGAGGATTCGATTCTTATCCGACCCATTCAGTTGGACAATCTTCCCTCTTCGGTCATAATAGGTAAGTAAATCTGAGTTTCTCACATATTTTACCTGATCCACATTGTCTAAATAATCCTGTATCTCGTCTATCCGCTCTAGCTCCGCCTTACGATAGGCTGACAATACCGGTACCATTTTTCCTGTAGCTTCATCGGAAATAATAGCATCCTCTGTAACGTCAGCTACTACTCCATCCGGCTCTGCCGCTTCCTCATCCATCTTCCCAGCTTCTGCTATTTCTTCATCTGTAACAATTTCTGCCTCCACCGATTCTTCTGTCGACTCATTGGTTGCTTCCTGAAGCTCTGCTTCACTTTCTGCAGATGCACTGTCAGAATTCCAAAAATCCGAAACTGCCTGTTTAATCCCTGAAAAGAAGCCGGAAATCCACTTTGTCAGGTTAGAAAACAGATGACCAATCCCAGACAGTATCTGATTAACATCCTGACTGTCAGAAGCTTCCTTTTCTGTCGTTTTGGCATCCTTACTTTTCGTGTAAGCTCCACCGGACTGCCCGGAAAGCTCTACCACTACTCCCTCTGCCTCTCCTACCTTTTTGTCTTTTTTCTTCTGACTACCCTCTTTTTCCATGCCATCCTGATTCAGGGCAAACTTCTCCCCATTGTCAGTGGATGTCCCCATCTGAGTATTAATTTTTCCGTATTCATATTCATAATAGCCTCTATTGCTTACCGGATCTATCATCTTATCCACTCCTTTCTCTGCCAGTGTATTGACGATTGATACTTGTGTACGGATGGCCGACAAACCTTATCGTCTCTTTATATAGCCCCTCCATACCTCACGCAGCAGAAGGTAACCGCCTGCATAAAAGGTGGTAAAGCCATACACCATATATCTGGACAGACACATAATGGTCAGAGACACTGCTGCCACATTGGCTACAACAGCTACCAAAGCAATAGCCATCACAGGTACGGCAGGATTCCTCCTATCCTGCCGCCAAACCAGATAGGACAGGATAGCTACCATGAAATAAACCAAAACGGCTGCCCAGCTTAACCAGGGATGTACCACAGCAACACTGCGAATCAGACCATAGGCTGCCACTCCCAGATAATTGGTAAACCATTGCCAAAAGCAGCCAGGAAAAATACCTGCCATAATCTTTGCGGAAACTGCGTCTGCTCTTAGATTCTGTTCAATATAATCTTTGGTTACTTTTTCATCATAGTACTGATAAAAGACGTCTTCAATCATCTCATATTTAATTGTATCATGCCACTGCTCCAGATGCTCCACCTTTTCCGTCCAACTTTTTCCGGCATACTGGTAATTGGCCTGTCTTTCCTCTGTTAAATCGTACATCTGATAAAAAAATTCCCTGGCCTCCTTATCCCGGATTCCTTCCCCATCTGACCGGTCTGCCGCATAAAGCATATTGGTCAGGGTATTTACCATGCCGTATGTATTGTTGATAAAACGGCCATTATAAACCAGATTATAGGTTTTTACTGCCACAGACCGCAGAGAAAATACCACAACTACTGTCAGGGCTACTGCTAATAAAGACAACAACAGCTGACTTCTGTCTCTCTTTTTCTTTTTGCCTCGTCCCCTTCCTCCCTTTTTGGGAGTCTCCAACAGGATTCTTCCTGCTACTACCAGCATCCATAAAGGCAGGGTCAACATCATCTGGCTTCGGGTCAGAGAGAGGATAAAGGCCAGAAACAGAGAAAAACCCGTCATTCCCCATCTGGCTTTCCCCTTTTCCAGTACCATACCAAAGCAGGCTGTCATAAACAGTAAAAATAAGGGAAGACAGAGAGCCTCACTCATGACTGAATTGGTTAAGAACAGATGCAGAGAGGAAAACAACATCGTCATCATATGGGGAGCAATTCCCAGCACTACCAAAATTCCTTCCTCCAGCCAGTTTAATCTAAATCGCCATGAAAGATAGGCAGAAAATATCCATATACTCACTGCTGCCAGCCCATTTTGTAAAATTCCCATCACCGTCAGCCAGTCTTCTCCCGCTATTCTCCGTAGAGCTGCTAAAAACAGAGGATACAGGGGTTCTCTGTGAATATGCATTTTTATATACTGATCGGAATCATTATAAATTCCGGAACCTAAAAGGGCAAACATGCCCCAAAATATGGCTAACAACAGCCCCAAAAAGATTCCTGAACAAACTGCTTTTCTCTTTTTTGCAGGCTTTTCATTCCGTCCATTCGTTTTCAATTATAGTCTCCAATATAAATAGTCCGTCTGATATTCCTGCCGGTTAAACAATCCCTTCAAATCCATCAATACCTTTACCTTATGGTCAGGATGGAAAAAACCAGCTATCTGCTCTTTGGAAAGCTCCAGAAAGCAGGAATGGGCTACTGCTATAATGATGGCATCCATATCCTTCACTTCTTCCATCTGATGAAAAGAAATTCCATAAAGCTGCTCTGCCTCCCGGGCATCTGCTGCCGGATCTACTACCATTGGAGTAATCCCATATTCACCCAGCTCCTTATAGATGTCGATTACCTTAGTATTTCTGGTATCAGGACAATTTTCCTTAAAAGTAAAGCCCAGAATAGCTACCCTTGCACCACTTACAGCCATTCCTGTCTTAATCAGATTCTTTACCAGACTTTCTGCCACATATTTTCCCATATCATCGTTAATCCGTCGTCCTGAAAGGATAATCTGAGAATGATAGCCCAACTGCTCTGCCTTATATGTTAAGTAATAGGGATCTACACCAATACAATGGCCTCCCACCAGTCCGGGAGCAAAAGGTAAAAAATTCCACTTGGTACCTGCTGCCGCCAGTACCTCCTTGGTATCAATACCCATTTTATGAAAAATAATGGATAACTCATTCATAAAGGCAATATTAATGTCTCTCTGGCTGTTCTCAATAACCTTAGCTGCCTCTGCTACCCGGATGGACTCTGCCCGGTACACTCCTGCATCTACTACCAGCTCGTATACCTTAGCTACCATATCTAATGTTTCTTCATCCATACCGGATACAATTTTTATAATCGTTTCCAAACGATGTACCTTGTCACCGGGATTGATTCTCTCCGGAGAATAGCCTACCTTAAAGTCTACTCCACAGGTTAATCCGGATTCCTGCTCCAGAATCGGCACACAGATATCCTCTGTTACTCCCGGATATACGGTTGACTCAAAGACCACCACTGAGCCTTTGGTAAGATTCTGTCCCAATAGACGACTGGCTCCCTCCACCGGAGACAAATCCGGAGTATGATCCTCATTCACCGGAGTGGGTACTGCCACTATATGAAATTTTGCTTCCTTCAATCGGGAGGCATCTGCGGTAAAGTCTACAGTTGTATTTTTAATTACCTCATTGCCCACTTCATTCGTAGGGTCTATACCAGAACGGTAAAGGTCAATCTTGTTCTTATTCAAATCAAAACCAATTACCTTAATTTTTTTTGCAAATGCTACTGCAATAGGCATTCCCACATATCCCAGTCCTACCAGCGACAGCTTTTCTTCACCACTCACCAGCTTTTCATATAGATTCCATTCCATAATATTCTTCCTCCCTTTGCTACTTTTACTGTTCAGTACCCTCACTGTCACCATGTTACCACTATCAGCACAGTAACTTATCTGATTCACTATTTTTCGTGTGTCCCACTTACACAGCTACCGGCTATAGATAGCCTCCCGAACCTCACTAACATAGCTTCCGGTTACTATACATCTGTCAAACTCCCGTTCCATCTTAGCCCTAGCCTCCCTCCCCATTAGAGCCTGCTGCTCTTTGGACAATTCCAGAAATTTTTCTATAGCTTCTATTAAAGAATCTGCATTTCCCGGGGTAAAACCAAAACCGGTAATGCCCTCCTCAAAGGCTTCCTTACAGCCACTGATACGGGAAGCAATCACCGGTCGTCCGGTGGAGGCTGCCTCAATTAAAGCATTAGACATCCCCTCATGAAAGGATGCCACCACCACTGCTGAAGCTCTGGTCAAATAAGGATGTACCTCGGTATGGAAGCCCCACTGGCTAATTACTCCTTTTTCCTCATACTCATCCAGCATGGCCTGATAATCCTCATCACAGTAGCCCAGAATGGCAAACTCTACCTCCTCCTGATGCAATCGCACTGCTGCCTCTAAAAATTCCAAAATTCCTCTTTCTTTCATTACCCTACCCACAAAAAGCAGAGTAGTCTTCCCTTCTTTGGGATAGTCTTCAAAGGTATGCCGATCCAGATTCACACCGGAACCATTGACCAGACGGGATTTTTTTCCCTGAATCTGATACTGTTCAAAGATACTCTGGTTTTCTCTGTTTTGAAAAAATACACAGGAAGCTCCCTTCAGCCCCATCCGATATAGAAAAACAATCAGCTTAAGAAAAAGTCCCCTTTTATCAAAGCCCCCTCCTAGTCCTGTAACCGTAGACAGATAAGGAACGTTAAACATTCTGCAGGCGATTCCTCCATACACATTAGGTTTAATGGTATAGGTCAATACCAAATCCGGTTTAAGCTCCTGCAGCAGTCTGCGATAGGAAAGTAACAGCTTAAAATCCTCCCTGGGATTGACTCCCCTGCGGTTAATCGGAGTAGCTACAATCTGGCAGCCCTCCTGCTCCAGCTCCTTCTTTTTTACCTCGTCAGGCATACTGACGATTACCGTATGCTCCTTTAACAGCTCCACCAGCAGCTCATTTCTGAAATCATACAGGCCACCGGAAGAATTTGTCAATACTAATATCTTACCCATTTATCTGACAATCTCCGTATTTTCCATATCTACCACCGCTACCTCATTGTACTTCATCATACAGATCCCTTCCTTATAGCAGCCGATATCAGGCTGATTAATTTCTCCCTTTAGATTCCGAAGCACCTGGGACGGTATATTCACTCCACACTCATAGGCATGAGGATATCCTCCCCCAAACCGGGGATTTATCTCCGACAAATACCACCGTTCTCCTATACGAAAGATATCGATATCTATCATACCACAGAAGCCACAGGTTTCCACAAATTTTTGGATAAGCGAAAACAACTCCTCATCCTTTACGGATACCGACTTATCCGTTTCTCCGGCTCTCATCTTAATTTTTTCTTTTACAAACAAGGAGGTGCATTTTCCGCTTATCATATCAACATAGACGTCTGCCCCATACTCTGTTCCCTCCATATATTCCTGTATCATCAAATCCGGATGCAGCGTAAAAAGCACTTCGATTTCCTCCCTGCTTTTTACCATGTTGATATGGATACTGGCACTTCCACAAACCGGCTTGACAAAGACAGGATAGTGGATTTCTCCCCGCTTTACTGCCTGATAAAATTCCTCCTTATCTATATAGCATTTCCCTGTAGGAATCCCCATTTTGGTCAAAAGCTGATAGGTTTGATATTTATCGAAGCAGGTCTCCACCAGCTCATAGGAAGAAATAATAGGAGTAGCTCCTATGGCTAAAAAACGTTCTTTTTCCCTGGCCAGCAGACTGAGTTCCGGGTCAATCAGGGAAAAGACTCCATCCACCTTTTCCTTTTGGCAAATCTCAAGAATCCTGTCCAGATAGTCCGGAGCAGAAATTCTGGGAACCAGATAGAACTGATCTGCCTCATAGACTGCTGGTGCCAGATTGGAACAATCTGTCGCAATAACTCTGCCGCTCTCTCCCAGTTCTCTCTTAAAATACTGCACAATTTTGTTTCTCGTTCCCGCACTTAAGATTAATAAATTCATCTGCTTATTTCCCTCCTATCTTAGCTTTTCAACTTCAAGCTTCCTGTTTCCTCCAGACGCTGCTTTCTGATTTGTGCAAAATTTCCTTCCACTGCATGGGTATCCTCTGCTACCTCATCCCTGTGTCCCAATACTGTTTTCACCGTCAGCCACAGTACCCTGATATCCATTCCCAGAGACAGCCCCTTAACATACTCCACATCCTTTTCCAATCGTCTGTCCCAATCAATAAAGTTTCTGCCGCTCACCTGAGCCAGACCGGTAAGTCCCGGTCTTACTGTATGGCGCAGTCTCTCCTCCTGTGTATAATAGGGGAGATAGGAAACCAGAAGGGGTCTGGGACCGATGATACTCATATCTCCCTTCAAAATATTAAAAAGCTCTGGAAGCTCATCCAGACTGGTAGCCCTGAGTAGCTTTCCAAAACCGGTCAATCTCTCACTATCCGGCAAAAGCTTTCCCTCTTTATCCTTTTTATCGGTCATCGTTCTGAATTTACACAGAGTAAAAATTTTTTCATCCTTCCCTGGTCTTTCCTGCCGAAATAGAATAGGACTGCCCAGCTTGCATCGAACTAAAACCGCCAATACCAACAGCAGGGGACTAAGAATGATTATCCCCATCAAAGACAAAAGAATATCCAGTAATCTTTTTATATACTTTCCATATATCATACACAAACCTCCGATACCGGTTATCCAAACAGGGAGGTTACGGTTTGGATAATCAGCTCCATATCCTCTGAAGTATTTTTAATGTCGCTGGGCAGACATAATCCTCTCTGGAAAATATCCTCCGATACGATTTCTTCTCCGGCTGTTATTAAGTCATACTCTGCAAATACCGGTTGTAAATGCATGGGCTTCCAGATAGGACGACTTTCTGCATTTTCCTTTTCCAGTGCATCCATCACCATACTCGGTGTTACCCGACAGCCTTCCTGAATCGTTATACAGGAGAGCCAGCAGTTAGCTTCTCCTTCCTGATTCATCGGATTCATCGTAATTTCAGGTATCTTAGCAAAGGCTTCCTGATAAGTTTGATAGATTTCCTGTTTTCTTTGCTTATGTTCCTCTAAAGCCAATAGCTGTCCCCTACCAATTCCTGCCAAAATATTGCTCATCCGATAGTTAAAGCCTATCTGAGAATGCTGGTAATGTCTGGCCGGGTCTCTGGCCTGGGTAGCCAGAAACCTAGCTTTTTTAATTTCCTCTTCATCATCAGAAACCAACATACCACCTCCCGAGGTGGTAATAATCTTATTGCCATTAAAGGAATAGATACCAAACCGTCCAAAGGTACCGGTATGTCTGCCCTTATAAGTACTGCCTAAAGACTCTGCCGCATCCTCAATAAGTACTGTTTGATGCTCTCTGCAAATCTCCATAATTTCATCCAGCTTAGCTGGTGTGCCGTATAGATGTACCAAAATCACAGCCTTGGGATTAGGATATTTTTCATAGGCTTTTCTTAGTGCCTTCGGACACATATTCCAGGTATCCTTTTCTGAGTCGATAAAAACGGGAGTGGCCTTCTCATAGACAATAGGATTACAGGAGGCAGAAAAAGTAAGGGAGGACACGAATACCACGTCCCCTTCCTTTACCCCTGATAATCGCAGTGCCAGATGGATAGCTGCCGTTCCTGCACTAAGGGCTGCCCCATAGCCTGCATGAGTATAGGCTACCAGTTCCCTTTCAAAGGCATCCACATGGGGACCTAACGGTGCCACCCAATTGGTAGTAAAAGCCTCATTTACAAACTCCTGCTCCCTGCCATGCATAGTAGGAGAGGAAAGATAGATTCGTTTTTTTGTCATGATAAAGGTCCTCCCTTTTGGTTTGATTATTCCCCCAGCTTATAATGATAAGTAGGCACAATTTCCTGAATCATCGGACGAATATCCTGGCTTTCATTTTTGGAAGCCTCCTTCAGCTTCTTTAGCTGAACAAAAAATTTTGTTTCATCAATCTCAATTGGCTTTCCAATATGAATCAGCTTGTTGGCTGTTTCCTTCATTCCTTCCTCATCCAGCAGCAGTTCCTCATAGAGCTTCTCTCCCGGCCGGAGACCGGTAAACTCAATTTTAATATCCTCTCCCACCCGATAGCCGGAAAGACGAATCAGGTTTTGAGCTAAATCCAGGATTTTCACCGGCTCTCCCATATCCAACACAAAGATTTCGCCTCCCTTTGCATAGGCTCCTGCCTGCAGCACCAGGGAAACTGCCTCCGGTATCGTCATAAAATAACGAATAATATCCGGGTGAGTCACTGTTACAGGTCCTCCTGCTAAAATCTGCTTTCTGAACAGGGGGATTACACTGCCATTACTGCCCAGCACATTTCCAAAACGAACTGCCACAAATTCTGTTTCATAGTGATTATTAAAGGTCTGGATAATCATTTCACAGATTCGCTTGCTGGCTCCCATAATATTTGTGGGATTTACTGCCTTGTCTGTAGAAATCAGAACGAATCGCTTTACCCCATAAAAGGCAGAAGCCTGAGCAGTCTTCCAGGTTCCAAATACATTGTTTTTTATTGCCTCATTGGGACTGTCCTCCATCAGCGGTACATGCTTATGTGCCGCCGCATGGTAAACGATATCCGGCTGGTAGGTCTGAAAAATCCAGTTCATTCGATTGGTATTTCTTACCGAAGCAATCAGAACCAATAGCTTTAACTCCGGATACTTTCGTTTTAATTCCTGCTGCATATCGTAGACGTTATTTTCATAAATATCCAAAATAATCAGCTGCTTTGGTCGATGACTGGCAATCTGCCGGCAAAGCTCACTACCGATGGAGCCACCACCACCTGTCACCAATACCACCTTATTCTGCACATAACCCAGAATGGAATCCATGTCTACAGAAATAGGGTCTCTGCCCAGTAAATCCTCTACCTCCACATCCCTGAGCTTACTAACATTAACCTCTCCATTTACCAGCTGATACATTCCCGGCAGGGAACGAAGCTTGCAGTTGGTTTCCTTACAGATTTCCAGAATTTTTCTCAGCTCTGAACGGGAGATAGAGGGCATAGCTACGATAATTTCATCAATTTCATAGATATCGGCACATTCAATAATCTTGTCTCTGCCTCCCAGTACCTTGATTCCCTGAATATAGCTTCCCCATTTTCCCTGGTCATCATCAATAATACAGCGGATTACCATAGTACTGAAATTACTGTTGGCAATTTCCTTAATAATTACATTTGCTGCTTCACCTGCACCAATCACCATCACCGATATGGTATTTTTCTTATTCTGCTGCTTATGCTTTCTGCTGCGCAGGAAACGATACGAAAAACGACTGGCAAAAATCATAGTAATCAGTACAAAAAGATATTGAATATAATAACTTTTCGGTACCGGCTGCTGGGTAATTTTCACAAACTCCAGCCCGACCAGATTGACCGCGGCAGAACTGACACAGGCCATAACCAGATTTTGCAGCTCTGTCTCTCCGGCAAAAGCCCACAGACTGTGATAGAGCCTGAACAGATAGAAAATCAACAGAGTCAGCAGGATATTCACCGGTAAAAACCGGGTAACCGGATCCATAAAATGATCCGGTATATGATCCAGACGAAATTCATAACGGATAATCAATGCCATATAGCTTGCAAAAATGATACTGATAATATCATAAATAATCAAGCATGTCCTTCGATAAAACAGCTTTGCATTAAACGTTTTTTTCTTGTTTTCCATTTGATTTTTTTTCCTTTTTGCCCATGTCAAACAGCAGGGGTGCCATTACCAGAAGCAGCAGACAGCCTGCCGGATTACACAGATGGAAGATCCATTCTACTAAACCTGCTGTAGCAAAAGCCACCACTACTGCCGCAGGAAAAGCAGCACAGGGAATCGTCTCTTTTCTTCTTTGATAAAAGATACAAGCCTGGATAAAGCCTGCTGTTCCTACCAGAATAAACAAAACTCCTACTAAAATTCCATGGTCATACGCCACTTGAAGGTAGATATTATGTGCATGCACTGCAGTAGTACCGTCCGGTAATACTGCTCCCATTTCCTTATGCCCCTTCATATCCAGCTGTTCAAGGTAGGATCTGAAAATATCCATTCGACCATTGGCATAGTCTTCTGCTGTTTCATAGACGTTGGTTTCTTCTTCCTCTTCCACCTCAGTCTCCTCTTCTACAGTAGAAAGCTCAGCCCTGGCGGCCGCATCCGCCATCGCTGCTGCCGCCTGCTCATCCTCCGTTCTGGTACTGATAATATCCAGCTGACTGGCATCCACTCCACTGCCATTGTCCTGACTTCCGGTAGTCTCTGCAGCTGTCGTCTGATTACTGCCCTTTCCTTCAGCTTCTGCAGCAGTATCTGCCGACGGATTCTCCTCCTCATACATATCCGCTACACTGCCTTCCCAAACCACGTCTCCTTCATGATTAAACCTTTTGGCACGATATCTTTGGTATTCCTCACTTCTTTCATAGGAAGTACTGCCTCCCTCTGGTATACCGAAAATCTTATTATTAAAGACCTCTGCAAATCGTTCTACCGTAATATAATACATAGAATCCCACTCATTTCCTCTGGTAATCGGATCCGGATAGGTTTCTATCTCATACTGAAAAACATCATTATAGACGGCAGGCAGAATCCTCTGTGCGGTAAAAATAACAGGGAAGCATACTGCTACTGCAGCTACCATAGCAACCACCAGTCTGCCGAAGGCTTTCAGCCCTCCTTTTCCCATACTAAGCACCGTCATTACTGCTACGGTAATCATCAAAGCTGCCACTGCCAAAAATCCCGTTCTGGAACAGGTAAACAGCATATAGGTGCTGGCAGCCCCCAAGAAAAACAGTTCCTTCCACAGCAGGGTAAATATGGTCTTCAGGTTTTGCTTTTTCCCCTTCTCCGTCAGCTCAAGGCTTCGGTATTTTTCCACCAGCTTAATCACTGCTGCACACAGTACAAAGGTCATATAGACTGCTGTTACCGTTACCGTATGGAAGATAAACGGATACCGGGGATAAATCCAGGACAGGAAGGGTCTGCGGGCAAAACAAAATATCATACAGCAGATAAAATGCAGCAGCATTCCATTACTTATATTTTGCAGCAAATGTGCCTTTTTATCCCAAAGGGCATAACGAAGATAAAACAGGGTGTAGGCAATCACTAAAACCACCGGCCACTGTCTGGTATTCCGATACAGAATTAAAAGCAGAAAGAAAATCCCTAAAAGTACACCAAACCAGGGAGAAATCCGCATATCCCACTGCTTTTTACGGATTCTGTTCACTGCCTGAAGTACCAGATTCAATATAAAGAAGCCTGCCAGTACCACTGCTGCCATTCCCCATCGAAGGATTTTGATATCCCATTCATCCATAGCAATATAGTCCACAAAATAGAGATGATACCATATCAGCACAGCCCCGGCCACCACTGCATACACAGGCAGTAAAGGATTCAACAGCTCCTTTTTCCTGCTCATACACAGAGCTGCCAGAATAAAATATACCATAAACTGCCGCTCTGCCAGCCTGTGATGAATGTCATACAGTCCATTCATATAGCTGCAGCAGGCCCAGATAGCCGCTGCAAAAAACAGTATCTGCAGCCAATCCTGCCCCTGCTCCTTTATCCTTTGTATCAAAGGCTTATAGGCATCCTTGTCCCTTTTTTGATTTACCCAGTACAACAGGAAAAGGCTGCACAGTAAAGCTCCCAGGGTATAAAAAAGATTGTCCAAAAGCTGTCCACTGAAAAACTTTCTAATGGTAATCGTCCAGAGAGCTGCCAAAGTTCCCACACCAATCAGCGTATTGGCAGTAAACCGAAAGGCACCTTCCACTGTTACCAGCCTGTCCTTTTTGGTCTTTCTGAAATACAGCTCCACAGCCCCCACTACTGCTGCCGCAAACACCAGCAGTATGGCATCCAGCATAAATACCTTATGCTTTCTTAAGGGAACAGAATAATTATATTCTCCGATAATATTGTATCCTTCCAGCTGGTCATAGTTAAAAACCAGCCGGCTTACATAGGGAGTACCTGCGGATTCTGTTTCCTCTAAACCAAACCGAATCCGACTGCCCTTATTTCCCTGTAAAAAGAAGTAATAATCCTTTCCCACCTCCATATCTTCATTGACATAGACGGTGCAGAAGCCGGGAAGATTGGCAAAACGGGTATCCACCTCTGTATCAAACAGAATCTCCATATTGGAATCCAGCATACGGAAGATAAAGTTTTCTACCTTCTGATCCCTATCCCATCCATTTTCAAATTCGGTAATATAGAGGTTTACTGTCCCCAGATGATTGTACTGGGCAATAAAACGCTGCAGCATATAGTCCTCGTCCACATAGTCGGAAGCCCCTGCCAGAATCTGATTACTGACAGAAGGGATGGTTTCCTTCCACATTCGTATGGGATAGATGGTAATCATGATAAATAAAATTAAAATCAGGACGACGTACTGTATAGCACGACTTAATTTTACTGTTTTATACATCTTATTTTCTCCTAAATCATGGGTAGTATAGCATAGTTACTCACGCTTTACAAGGTGGCTATGGAATTGGGGAAGACTTAGCCTCCCAAAGCAAAAAACACCATAATGGCAGGGCAAACCAGAGAATCAACACATATCTGGGCAAACAGGTAGGACCTAAAAGGACAGTCAGCCAGATGAACAGCAGCAGCACAAAGGGCAGCAACAGGTGATAGTGCTTTCGATGGCAGATATAACCGGCAGAAAAGGCATAAGCCCAAAAGAGAAAGCCGGGAGAAAACAACAGAGAAAGCACGGGAAGCTTCTGCTGGGTAATTTCCAGGGACAGACTCCGATAGATTTCATCCAGCCAGGGCAGCAGGCTCTGTCTCTCACCAGGTCTTTCCACCTCATAGCCAAAAAACGAGCTGTCCTCATAGGTATAAGTGAAAGCCTGATTGCCCCGATACACATCGATTACTGTATCCGGATACCAGAAACCATAGGAGGTCATTAACCAGGCGTCCAGATAGAGAGAGGAATATGTCCACCCCAATTCCCACCAAAGCTTTATATATTTGGCAGGATTTTGCTGAAATACATGGGACTGAAAGTCTACTTTTACTCCATCAGAAAGCTTGGGCGAATACCTGGATAAAGCCTCCTCAGGAAGAATTTCATAAAGAATCCCACATTGTTCTTCTGTCAGGCTGTCTTTTTCATTCTGATATACTCGGGACAGCTGCTGAATGGGTACGGTGAGCATTTCTCCACTTCCTGGGTCTCTGGCAGACAAAGCTGCTTCCAGCCCCTTATTTAAGCATAGCCAGGCTGCCACAACCGATACCAGCAAAACCAGCATTTTTTTTCGATAACCCTTCATCACTACTACCAGAACAGGCATAAATACAAAAAGGGCATACCAGCCATTGTGTCGAAAGCTTCCCATGACCAAAGCAGTAACACCAAAAAATAAAAGTTGCTTCCAGCTGCTGAAAAACCTCCCCCTTTGCTTGCCCATATTCAGCAAGACCACTAAAAGCAACAGGCAGGCTCCGCTGAAAATTCCATCTTTGGCAGAACAAAGAACAAACATGGGAATCACGGGGAAAAAGGCAAAATAGACTATGCTTCCTCCTGTTATCCAGCGTGAGCAACCCTCTTTTTTCATATAAGAAACTACTGTGCTAAACACACCTGACATCAGTAGCATTTGCAACAGGGTATAGGATGCAATTCCTAAATTATAAGAGCCTGTCACCTTATGGACTGCCAGAATAATTCCTCCTAACAAGACTACATGAGGCAGGGGATGGTGGGTAGTAAAGTTTCTGGTCTGTATCTGGTTTAGCTCATCCTGAGCATCATAGACAAAAAAGCCCGGATAGACAGCTAAAAATACAGGAAGCCAAGCCAGCAGGAAAACAATCGCTGTCATGATCAGCTGTTTTTTTTCTGACAGGTTCTCCCACCACTCCATCGCCTTGTTCAACCCACATAATATTTTCTGCTTGATAGCTGTACAGCCTCTTTCTGCTGATTGAACAGAAAATGTATCTATAGAAGCTTTTTCTATATCAACTGTATCCAACCAAATCCAGGCTGCCTTTATCAATAGTGCAAACACTCCTGTCCATACCAGGATAGAAATCCACATCCATCCATTCCCAAGCTCTACACTACCTGCTGCCTCCAGCTGCACGCCCAGAGACAGACACAGGCTAAAGCCAAAGGCTAAAAGCCCTGCTGCCAAACTGCTCCATGCTGCTACTTTTTTCTTCCCAGCTTCTTTAATCTGTCCACAAAGGCTGATTGCCTTTCCTAACATCCCCCAAAGAGCCAGCCAGATAAGAAGGGTAAGCCAGCTATTACTGATAGCCAGCCCATTTCCCTTCAGATTCAGCATCTGCGGCAGGCAAAGCACTGCTGCCAGAGAAAGACCAAAAGCCTCTACTTTCTTATCTTTCTTCCCCATTCACCGTCTCCCTAATCACATATTGGGGAGAATTATTCATGGAAATATACATCCTTCCCACATACTCCCCTACCAGTCCCAGCATAATCATGGTCATTCCTCCCATAAATACAATAGCTGCCATCAAAGAACTAAAGCCCAGAGGCACATTGGGGTTGACCAGCTTCTTCACTATGGTATAAATCCCATAAAGGAATCCAATCGCTGAACAGGTACAGCCTATGGCAGTGGCAATCCGCAGAGGCTTCACGCTAAATGCAGTAAAGCCGTTAAACCACAATCCTAACAGCTTACGAAAGGTATAGCCTGATACTCCCACCTCCCGCTCTCTGTGTGCCACAGTTACATTGCTAATCTTATGGGTCGTCCTTAGTACCAAACCAATTACATAGGGGTAAGCATTGGTATACTTTTTCATATCCTCTATCACAAATCGACGGGCAGCAAAATAACTGGATACATACAAATCCTTGGGCTTTCCCAGCATAACCTTTGCCATTTCCTCATTCATATACGTCCCAAAATTCCGAAAGAGAGAATGCTTTTTATGCTCATATTTTGCATATACCACATCCTGTCCCTCTTCAATAGCTGCCAGCAGCTTTCCTACCTCATCAGCCGGTGTCTGTCCATCGTCATCCAGACAGACCACAATATCTCCTCTAACGAAACGAAAGCCTGCCATCAGTGCTGCATGCTGACCAAAATTTTTTGCCAGATTGATTCCTCTGATTTTCTCATCCTCTCTACAGAGTCCGCGAATCACGGCAAAGGTATCATCCGGTGAACTGTCATTGACTAAAATCACTTCATAGCTATAGAGCTTACCTTCCTTCTGCAACAGCTCCATACTGCCCTTAATTTCTGCCACCACTCCTGTCAAAGTAGATGCAGAGCGATAGCAGGGAATGACAAAGCTGATTAGCTTCTCCTTTTCCCGTTCCACAGACATGAAAAACATATCCTTTCTCTCTCCGTCAGAACACTCCACCGCCTTTAATATGCCCTCTTTGACAAATCCTGCCTTCTCATAGCTTTTTATGGCAGGAATATTGTCCGTAAACACACGTAAAACCACTTTTTCCAATCCCAACTGTTTAAAAGCGTACTCCACTGCCAATCTGGCTGCCTCGGAACCATATCCTCTGCCTGCAGCAGACTCCTCTCCGATAAAGATTCCATATTCTGCCTCCTGCTTCTTATCGTCAATATCCCGGAAATAGACGCTACCTACAGGCCGCCTGCTCTCCTTTTCACACAGGATAAACTGTATCGCCCGTCCTGTATGTATCATGGTATCCGTCCATTTCTGATGGCTCTCCGGGGTGAAATCCTCCCGATAGATAAAACAGCAGCGTACCCGGGAGCTGTTTCTCCATCGGACAATATTTCCTGTGTCCTGTTCCTCCATTGGACGCAGGAAGACTTTTTCCCCTTCTATCCTGACAGCAGCCTCCTGCTGCCTGTCTCTCTCTTCCCTCTGCCCTGTCCCCATTTCCTGCTGCATCCTTTTCCCTCCAACTCCTGTTCTGCTTTATCTTTTCGCCTATACTTACCTTACGTTTACTGTAGCTGTTCAGTACCCTCACCATTCATCAAGTATTCCTTCACTGCCCCTTTGGCTAGTCTGTGCTTTCCCTGCCACAGACCCAAAAGCCTCAGCGCAGCACTGACTTCCCTTCCTTTTCCAGTCTCTCTACCTGATACACACCCAGCAAACCACAGATTTCATCGGTCAATGTAAATCTTACCTCTATATTCTGATCGGCAAAATAGCGGCCAAGCTCCTCTGTTCCCTTTTCCAGCTCCACCATAAGATAGACCTGCTCCATATCCAACAGCCCCTCCTCCATGGAAGGAATACCAAACTGCTCCAGCTTCTGCCGATACAGAGGACTCTTTACCAGCCATCCCCCCATTAAATCATAGTTTCCCACTCTCTGGGGAGTCCCTGCAAACAGCTTCTCGGAATAAGGAGTAGAAGCATACGGCTCCATCGGATAAGAAACGGAAGAATAGACATCCATAAAATAAAAATTCTCCGGATGTCTGCCACAGTACTCCTTCCATTCTCTATCCACTGCAGCAGCGGCCTCTCTGGCAATAAAAGCTCTGTCTGTCTCCTGTATACGTTGAGGCAAAGTTACCAAAAGTAAAAGGATTAAAGCCAATGGAACCACAGAGGAAACTATCCTTCTGCCTGTTGTCGAGCCTGCAATTAAACGGGTTATCCTGGCTAATCCTCCCTTTCGGGTTTCTGATTTGGTCGGACACTCATCCATCCACCATCCACAGCACTCCATCTGAAGCATTCCTGCCAAAATACAAAATTCCATCAAATACAGAGAGTGAGTAATTCGCACTGGGTCTCGTCCCTTTACCAGAATAAACAGCCACAGTGCCATCCTTACTCCATAAAGCAGTACCAGCTTCCACAATCGCTTCCATAGTCCCCATACTGAATTTTCTTTCCAGACAGTCAAAATCATCACCACTGCCACTCCCAGATATCCCAATACCACTGCCAGATTCCAGGGATAGTCGTCGGCAGTCTTATGGAAGGTTCGATAGAGGGAAAGCCTTATTTTTTCCACCAGCAACGGAATAAATGCTGTATTTTCCTGCTTTTTTTGTGCCTGATATGTGGCAATCTCATCCAACAGCTCTGCATCCACAGCCTCCTGTAAGCCAAAATTATACTGACTCAGCAGCTGATTCTGTTCACTTTCCGTTATCTCTAAGCGATGATATAACTCCTCATTTCCCTCATAGGAAGGAATCCCCTGAAAGTCATACACCTCTGTCCGACGTTCAAAAAAATGCAGAAACTCCTTCCACTCCGCACTGCTGTAGGCTGCTGTATCTGCAAGGGAAAAAATTAACATTCCTGCCAGAATACCGCCTATTATAGAAAAATATTTGCTTACATTAGTTCTGGTAAATATTTTTTCCTCTAAAGACCAGCGATATAAGCCTGCCACTGCAAAAAAGGGAAGCATCAAAAGCAGCAGCTCCGTTCTAAAAAGGTAGGAAAGCCAGGCCAGTAGAACCGAAACCAGATTATTTTTCAAAAAAGAAGCGATTCCTCCTGTTTTCTGCCCACCCTCCTCTAAACCATCAATAGTCCTTATCTGGGTAATAAACAAAAAAGCAGCGGCGGCTGCCAGCATGGCGGCCGTAAAGGTATACTGGACAAAAATCAACTGCTGAGACAGCAGTGACAGAATGAGAATCCCTTCCCCTCCCAACAGCAGCAGCTTCCCCCTTCTGCTTCTTATTCCCTGCAGACTTCTGTGTACGACCAGTCCAATACAGCCATACTGGCACAGCCAAAGCACTATACCATAGACAGGCAGCCCGGGAAAAGCCCTGTATGCCAGAGCGATAACCGCTCCTAATGGATAGAGCATCTGCAGGCTTCTTCCTTCCGGACTGCCGGTATAGATACCGGAGACAATATCCTTCATGGTTACATCATCATTTAAGTCATAATAATAGTCATACCTTAGCCCTATCACAACAGCAAGCAGTAACAGAAAGCCTCCTGTCCATATCAGGTTTTCATCCTTTTTTATCCTATGCATAAAATTCCTTCACCTTATCAGCAATCCTATCCACTTCCTCCTCCGTCAGCCTGTAGTACAGAGGCAGTCTCAACAGACGTTCGCTTTCCTTTGTGGTATATCTGTCCTCCCCATGAAAGCGTCCAAACCGCAGACCTGCCGGAGCAGAATGTAAGGGAACATAGTGGAACACCGCTAAAATACCATTTTCCTTTAAAAAATACAGCAATGCCGTTCTTTCCTCCACATCTGCAGCCTTTAGATAAAACATATGACCATTATGGACACAGCCCTTGGGAATTACCGGAAGTTGCGTTTTTCCTCTCTCCTCCAGAATCTGCAGTTGCTGATAATACCTGTTCCACAACCTGATCCTGGTCTCATTGATTTCCTCTGCCAGCTCCAGCTGAGCATAGAGATAGGCCGCATTCATATCACTGGGCAGGTAGGATGATCCAAAATTGACCCAACGGTATTTATCCACCTGTCCCCGAAAATATTTACTTCTGTCCGTTCCCTTTTCACGAAAAATCTCTGCATCCTCAATATATTTCTTATCCTGAATCAGCAAGGCTCCTCCCTCGCCCATACTGTAATTCTTTGTTTCATGAAAGCTAAAGCAGCCAAAGTCCCCCAGAGTTCCCAAAGCTCTTCCCTGATAGGAGGCCATCATTCCCTGGGCGGCATCCTCTACCACAACCAGACCATATTTTTCTGCAATCTCCATAATCCTATTCATTTCACAGCTCACTCCTGCATAGTGAACTACCGCAATCGCTTTCGTTTTCTCTGTGATAGCAGCTTCAATCAGATTTTCATCAATATTCATCGTATCCGGGCGGATATCCACAAATACCGCTTTTGCTCCTCTCAGCACAAATGCGTCTGCTGTGGAAACAAAGGTATAGGAGGGCATAATCACCTCATCCCCTTCCCGGATATCTGCCAATAATGCCGCCATCTCCAGTGCATGGGTACAGGAGGTGGTCAGCAGACATTTTTGGGTTTTTGTCCTTTCCTCAATCCACTGGCTGCATCTGGCAGTAAACTCACCATCTCCACAAATTTTCTGGTTTTCCACTGCCTGACGCATATATTCCATTTCCTTCCCCGTAAAGGGAGGTACATTAAAATTAATCATGAATCAACCTGCTCCTTTCCTTGACAAGAATAGCCTTGCCTACTATTTATATGCCAAAGCGGATATTCCCCATCTTCTTCGCTGCTTTATCACCTGATTACCACTTTACCTTTTACTTACTTGATTCGTTTGTCCTGCAGCCCGATATACCTTATAATTCCTATTTTCAAAGATACAACCATAGTCTCCATCCTTTAAAAAATCCAAAATCAGTTCAGACTTTTTGCCTTCTTCCAACGATTTTCCGGTTTCATAGTGTAAAATCACATCCGGCTTCCACGCCAGTTCTTCCAAAGCCTGAGCCAATGCCTCTGTGGTATTGCTGGGAATCTCCGGCCAGGTGGTAAAGATAGCAGAGGGAGTATCCAGAATATAGCTTAATCCAGGAGCATTTCCCCATAGAAGCACCGGTTGTTCGCCCACGTTTTCCTCCTGACAAAAGGCAAGCAGCTCCGAAAGTCCCTGGGCATTTTCCCGGTTGGTGTACATTCCCTCCAAAACAGAGCTGTTTTCCACCTGGGTATCCCTTGCTTCTCCATGGATTCCGTCCCGAAATACATAGCGGCAGCCAAATCCAAGTCCCTGCGCAAAGGTCATCAAAAGAATCAGTACCAAAAAGGACTGCCAGGGAAAATGCAGACTGTACCCTCTGGTTTTGTTCAAAATACGCAGACCGCTCCATAGCGTATAGGGAGCCACCAGAAACAGATTGTTCATATTCTGGTAGGTATAGTTGTTGCTGCCTAAAGGAGTCAGAAGCACAATCATCAGCACCAACACAGCCAATATTCTTTCCTGTTGGTCTTTTTGAGGACTTTTCCCCTCTTCTGTCCTGCCAAAAATCCCATAGATACAACAGATAATGGTAAGAATCAGAAAGAGCATCATCCATTGGAAAATACAGCCTTCATTATAGTAACGGAAGGAAAACATCCCCCTGGCCCAATAAAAACGCAGCAATACCGGGATTCCCAAACAATAGAGCAGCTTTTTCATTCCTTCATACCGGCCTTTTTTCCACCAAAACAGAAACAGTCCTGCACCCACGCAGGGAATCATCCAGGCCATCCACTTTATTCCTACCCAATAGGCATCGGCTGTAGCCATCAGCATTCCTGCCAGAGTATAGTCCGAGGCCTCCTTTGTCATACCAAACAGGCTCTGTACCATTTGGGGAAAGGCTTCTCTTCCATATTTTACTCCGATTATCCATAAAATACTACCCATTCCTGCCAGATATCCTACCAGACACAGCCCTGTCTTTTTTCCTATCTCCAAAAGCTTCTCCCGCTTTAGCCAGCCGGCATACCATACCACCACAATCAGACCAGCTTCTGCCAGATTAGAAAAACGTACCCATACATTCACTCCCAGACAGAGACCTGCAGCCACAAAGTACCGCTTGTCTTCCTCGCAGACAGCCCGATACAACAGTAAGCCTCCCAAAGCAAACAGCAGATAGGTCAGATAATTATACAGAATGGTGGTAGGACACCAACACAGGCTAAGTGCAATCACTTCTCCCAGAAAAACCAGCCATCGGGACAGCCACCGGGACAGTCCATAATAGGTCAGCAATGCAATTCCTGCCAGAATAAGGCTGGTATACAGGTTCATCCCCAGCAGGGTATCTCCCATGGGCAGCTTTCTTAAGGCAGCCCCTGCTACATTGGCCAGCCAGGTAGCCAGCACCCAGGTAAGATCCATTTCCTCCATAAACCGATAATAGCCCAGAGAATAGGTAGTATCCGTAATATCCACACCCTGATGAATCAAAAGCAAGGGATAGACCAAAAGCAATAGAGGATAGAGATACTTTTCTGCTCCCCTGGAAGTCAACAGTCTTTGAATAACCTCCCTCCCCTGTTCGCTCTTAGCCGGCATAGGGCAAATCCTCAAAATATTCCGTTTCCTGTACACCGTCAATATACACAGACCATCCATCCTCTTCCCGTGTAAAGGCAATCTCTCCCTCTTCCACAGAATCAATCCGCTGATACCGAACCAATCCCTTGCCATCTGTTGCTGTCAGCCGTATCTTGCTGCCTGCAGGAAGAACCGTCTTTTGCCCATTTACTGTTACCGGAAGCTCCCGGATATTGGTGAGAATATGTGTCTCATAGGTACTTCCAATGGAATACCATTCTCCTTCCTGATGTAACGTTCCATCTTCTGCCAGAATATAATTACTATAAGCCGTATAAGTACCCAATACATCTATACGCGTTCCCAGTTCCATCCGCTCAACCGTTACCGTTCCTTCTTTAATGGCAGTCCCGGATAGAGGTTCCTGAGTCTGGCGAATCTGACCGTCGGTTATCTCATACACATAGGTAACATAGTCATCTGAAGCCATATCTCCATAAAAAAGCAGAAAGCTTCTTCCATCCTCTCTTTGCAGAAGATACTGTTCACACAAACGATCCAGTTCTGCCACCATCTCTGTCTGATTGCCTATCTCCAGCATATATTGACGAAATCCCATGTTTAAATTATCCGTAAAAAGACGCAGCTTCTTTCTCTCTCCTGATTCTCTGCCCAGACTGACTTCTGTTACAACTCCTTCCGGAAGCACGGCCATACCTGCACTGCTTCCCATCTGATATTCCGGACGAAGCAGTGAAGCTAATTCGGGATAAGGCAGTGTGACGCAGACCTCTCCTCTGGCATAGGTACCAATTTCATAAGGTTGAAAAATAATAGTAATTCCTGCTGCATCCAGATACCAGTTAGGCTCATTTTCCCAGACTGTTCGTATGGTATCTTCATAGTCTGCAAACAGTCCCTCTGCCTCTTCTCCTACCTGTCTTAAGGTTTCCTCCAATGTCCATTGGGAAAACGCTTCCCGATTCTCTGCTAAGTCCCAGAAGCTAAGCTGTTGTCCGCTATGGGAATCAAAGGTAACTCCCTCCGAGCCATAATTTCCATGAGCACCACCGGAATACAGGTAATACAGACAACGCAGGCTGATTACCCCGCTGTCTGCCCGGGTAGGGCTACAGGATAAAGAGTGGGAATATCCCCTAAAATCAGGTGCATTTACTGTCTGCTCTAAGGCAGACTCCTCATGGGCATCTACCGTCTCTACAAAGCCATCCTCTCTCTGAAGAAACCAGTCTTTTATTGCTTCTCCCACTACTTCATAACCTGTACCTGATACCTCTACTGTTTCAAATAATCCTTCTACCAGTAAAATTCCCGCATCTGTATAACGATTATCCACCCACTGAGTCTGGGACAGTGTGGGAGCCGACTTCCATTGGATAGGCTTTCCCGGCTGTATAGTTTCTGCAGACTGAGTATCTGCCGATGACTCTGCTTGAGCTGCGGAAGAAGTACCTTCACCAGATAGATTATCTTCCGTCTGCTTTTCCCCTTCTGCTATGGATGTGCCTGCTGTCGTCTGACTATCTTCTATCTGCTCTGTCCCTTCTGTCACAGAGGTACTTGCTGCAGCCTGACTGTCTTCTTCCTGCTCTGTCCCTTCTACCTGCTGGTCGGGAATCTTCTCCCAACCCTGTGTTTCCTGCTCAGCTTGCCCGGTATGCTCCTCCCCCTTGCTGCAGCCTATGGAAAACAGTAAGCCCACCAGCAACAACATTCTCCAGTATCTCTTTTTTTTCTTGATTATGTTCCCTTTCATTTCTTATCCTCTCTTTCCTGTCTTCAACATTATCTATCCTTCTAATACGCCTAGCATTAGATATCACAAAATCCTCTCTCCAGCTTTTTTAAGCCCTTTGCCAATCTTGTTTTTTCTGTATATTTTCCCACAAAACAAAAAATCTTTCTCCGCAGAGCATCCGTCAGACTTCCCATTCCATAAATCAGCAGAACTGAACAGAACCAGTGGAGAAGAAACCCGAAAACAGACAGCTCTGTTACCTTTCCTGTATATCTTTCCAAATACTCTGTCCATTGGCTGCGAATCAGAATATGCTCATGAAAAAGATAGACCCCGAAGGTAAGAGGAGAAATACTGCACAAAAATCCGCTTAATCTTCCTTCCGGCAGTCTTATCCGGGAAAATGCCAGAAAAAGAGCGATTGCCCCCGTCAAACAGGGAAGGAAATTATAATGGAAGGGCAAAGCCATCAGATAGGCCATACTGCCTGTTTTGCGGTAAACCCAAAGGGCTGCCAGTACCCATCCGAAAATCAACAGACAGGAGGCAGTATAGATGAAAAGCCAAAATCCCTTTTTCCTGCATTTTTCCATTCCTTTTTGTCTATTCCCTTCCTTCTGCTCATTCCTTTCCGTTTGCTCACCCCGAATATATGCTCCCACCAGATAGACACAGATAAACCAGCCAAAATCATAGCCAAAGCTATCCGTAACCAGCTGTAGAGGAATCAGACTTTTGATTCCCCCAAAATACAAGAGAAGTCCTGCTATCGTCAGCTGAAGCTGCCGACGGCTCAGGCTGCGTACCGCTGCATTCAAAATGGGAGTAAGCAGATACAGCACTACATAGGAGGTAGCAAACCAATAATGCTCCGATTGAATGGGAAAAACATAGGGCAGCAGACCATATACCCCTTCTGCCAGCCAGCCTGTCTCTATCCCCAGAATAGTCATAGCCAACGGAATCAGCAGCACATAAAACCAAATCTGACAAAGCAGCTCCACCAGTCTAAGCAGACGAAAACCGGAGCGACACAAAAAGTAACCGCTAATCAGTACATACAGATTGACTGCCACAATACAGAAGGCTTCCAGTAAAAGAGCCACTATCCTGCTACCGTTCAGCTGTTCTTCCCCATCAGGCAGCATCCCTGTATGATTCAGATAGTGGAGCGTTACCACCATCCACATGGCTATGATTCTTAACAACTCATAGTTGCTCTGTCGTTTTCCCTTTTGCATAACCTGCCCCCAGTATCTCTTTCTATGTTTTCACCTGCCTGCTGCTGTCTTTCCCATATGAAAAACAGACAGCAGACTTCCTTTGGTCACTATTTTTTAAAAACCCAAAGCTTGCTGAAAACATAATTAGTCGCAATCACTACAATATTACAGATAAACTTAGAAAAAGTGTCATCCACATCTCCCATATCTACTAACACATACATCAGCAGCATCTCCATCAATCCAGTAATTATCCTGGCACTGACAAAGGTGGTAAATTCCTTCCCTACCGCCAGCCTGCCCTCTGTCTTGCTTTTAAAAACAAAGGTACGGTTTGTCCAGTAAGCAAAAAGCACTGCGGTAATCCAGGCAAACAGGGTGGCCAACAGTACCAGTAACACCTTGTCGTTGTCTGCTCCCAATACAGTAGCAGCCAGCTGATAGGCTCCCATATTGACTAAAAATGCCAGCACTCCAAAAAAAAGATAGTTTATTGTTTCCTCAAAACGGATATATAAATCCTTCATCCACTTTATCATCAATCTTCCCCTCGCTCCTTCACCACCTGTCCCTGCTCCACACGGTAGACAATATCACAGTTTTCTATTGTCTGAAGCCTATGGGCAATAATAATCAGCGTCTTCCGTCCATGAAGCCGATTAATAGAATCCATAATGGCAGCCTCTGTCTCATTATCCAAAGCGGAAGTAGCCTCATCCAATACCAGTACCTCCGGATCCTCAAACAAGGCTCTGGCAATACCAATCCTCTGCCTCTGTCCTCCTGACAGACGGATTCCTCTTTCCCCAATACCAGTATCCAACCCCTCCGGCAGACCTCTTACAAATTCATCCAGCTGTGCTTCCTTTAATGCCTGCCACACCTTTTCCTCCTCTATCTCCTCATCTGCATAGCCAAAGGCCACATTTTTTCGGATGGTAGAATCCAGCATAAAGATAGTCTGTGGAATATAACCAATATTTTTCAGCCAGGACTCATAGTGCTGTCTTACCTCTACACCGTCTGCCAGAATTTCTCCCGACTGCAGCTGCAGCAAGCCTAAGAGGATGTCCACCACGGTCGTCTTGCCTGAACCGGAAGAACCTACAATACCTACCGACCTGCCCACCGGTATAGACATGGTAGCATGGTTAAAAATCAGAACCTCTGAATTAGGATAGTGATAGGTAATATCCTTTAAGACAATTTCTTTTTTCACTGACAGCTTTTCCACCTGAGGTTTCTCCCGATAGACAGCCTCGTCATAATTCACATTTTTATCCCGGATTTCCTCCTGTAAACTATCGGTCACTCCCATAAAAAATGGCTCAAAGTAGGAAATAGAGGTAAGATAGTTATTGATTCGGTTAGCACTGGGAATCAAACGCATAGCTGCCACAGCCAGAGTCAGCAGCTGAGGCATAATCTCTGTTACCTGTGTTCCCTCCCCAATCCGCATCATCATATACAGCAGCATACCCGCAATAGCCACCGTTTCAATAAGCAGCCTGGGGGTTGCATTATAAAGGTTGTACCTTTGTACTGCACTAACGTAACCTGCCCCACATTTACAGTATTCATTGATAAAATAGCTTTCCTTATTGGCCACCTTAATTTCCTTAATCCCCATCACTGACTGGTCAATCCATTTATAGAGTCCACTGTAATAGTCCTGATTTTCCTCCCCTGCCTTACGCATAATCGGCTTTAATATCCACTTAATCACTACCAGTACCACAATCAGCAGGGCGGCTACTGTAGCCGTCATGATAACATCCGTCATCAGACAATAAAAAGTTAGACAGGCAAAAACGATGATTTCGCTGGCCAACTGAAGTAAATTTAGAATCAGTCCATACATATTGTTGACATCGGAGGTAATATTCCGCTGAATCACCGAAGTATCCGCATTGAGATAATACTCATAGGGCCTTTTCATAAAGTTAATCATCATCCGACGGGAGGTGGCAAACTGGTTGCTGTAAACAAACCGGAACTGAAGCTTGCTCTGGAAAAACAGATAGGCATTTTTGGTGGCAAAAACCAGAATCAAACAGGCCATAATCACAACAGAAAACTGCTCCATGCTTTTCATTCCCAAACTCTGATATAGACTGGCCATAAGAGCATTCTTTTCCAAGACATTTGGATCGGTAATCACGGTTGCTACCTGGTAAATCAGTCCCACACCCAACAGCTCCAAAGCTGCTCCCACAAGCATCACAAATACCAGAAACACCATAATCTTCTTTTGTCTTCTATCCAATAATATATTCAGCTTCTTTAATATTTTTTTCACTGCTTCATTCCTTCTATTTTTATTTCTCCTATCTCTATTTCTGCCAATACTAAACCTAACAGAAAAACTTCACCCAATTAGCAAAATGTCATTATATTCTAGCACATTCTCTGGAGAATTGGCAATCCCTGGCTTTTATGATAAATCCACCCTGGATATTTATCCGAGATGGATTTATCATTCTTTCGTAACCGTTCAGTCCCCTCACCATTACGATTGCTACCACTACGTTTTCCTACAGTCAATACAGCAAGTGTGCAGACCTACTGAATAGTTACATTCTTTCTAAACTTCCTCATCCGGGCAGAACTGATTAGAATGGCATGAATAATACAGAATCTCTACAACACCAATCCTAACAGATAGATGACGAAAAGATGCAGCGGATAATAGAAATAAAAAAAGTTCTTCATCCTCCACCTCCCCCTCTCCCCATTATAAAACCACAATAAAGGCAGGGATGCCAGTCCATACCACTGAATCCCTTGCATACTGATGCCTAATGAAACCAAGGCTATTCCTGCCAGCAAAGCCTTTTGTTCCCTGCTTTTTCCCAGATACACCAGCACTGGGAAAAGTACGCCCCAGATACCATAATCTATAGCAAAATCTGTCCCTGGCAAGACCTTATCCAAAAGACTGGGCAATATCACACATATCCACCAGCTTCCTGCACAAACACTGACGAAAACTATCCAGGCTGACAGACTCCTTTTTTTCTGTGCATTATCCATACAGTAAATCAATAAAATAGACAGGGAAAAAGTGACCAAAATACATTGATACAAAGAATCCATCGCCAGAAAATAGACTATCTGGCAAAAGCCGGCTATTTTCACCATAGAAAACAGATAGCTTCTACGGTTGTGCGTATATCTACAGCCCTCTGCCACCATAAATGCAAAAATCGGAAAGGCCAGCCTTCCGATTATCTGCAGCAGTATCCATTCCGGGTACAGCTGTTTTCCCATATGGTCACAAGTCATTGCCACCAATGCCAGAATTTTTAACTGATTGCCACTAAGCCCGGATTTTCTTCTTATTATATCCATTCTCTTTCCATCCCTACAATAATTGGGCAAAAAAGGAAGCAGCAATCACCGTTAAAATACCAGAAACAACGATAGAAAGGCTACTCATGGCACCTTCTATCTGCCCCAGCTCCATCGCCTTGGCTGTCCCAATGGCGTGGGAGGCGGTTCCTAATGCCAAACCTCTGGCAATTGGCTCCTTAATACCAAAAATCTTAAATACTGTTTCTGCAATTACATTTCCTAAAATTCCTGTAATAATAATTAAAATCACCGTAACGGTTACGATTCCATCCAGCTTCTCTGATACACCGATTCCGATAGCTGTCGTAATCGACTTAGGCAGCAGAGTTACATACTGCTGGTGGGTAAAACCAAACAGCTTAGATAGCAAAAGTACAGAAGCCAGGCTGGAAATAACACCGGAAAAAATGGAAAGGAATACGGCCCTCCAATTCTTTTTCAGCAGCTCCAGCTGCTGATATAATGGCACTGCAAGACACACAGTAGCAGGAGTCAGAAGATAGCTTAAATATTTTCCGCCTGCCTGATAGGAGGCATAGTCTATCTTTAACACCAGCAGTACAACGATAACAAATACAATAGAAATCAACAGTGGATTGCATAAGGCACTTTTCAGCTTCTTTTTCAGATATAATCCGATTTCATATCCTATCAGACTGATAACCACTCCAAAAAACAGGGAATCCTTAAAAAACTCATTCATTCTTGTTCTGTTCTCCTTTTCTTCTCAGGATAGCCTGAGCAATTCTTCCCGTGACTGCCATAACCACTACGGTAGTCACCACCACTGCTACCAGCATAGGCAACAAAATCCCCTCCAGCTCCACATAGGACTCCATCAGTCCCACTGCTGCCGGAATAAACATCAGGGGCATAATTTCTACCAAAAATCCAGCTGCATCCTTTACTGACTCCACCTTCAGCCATCCGGAAAGCAACAGAAGCAGCATAAGAGTAAGCCCATAGATACTGGCTGGAACAGGCAACGGTACCACTGCCTCCAAAAGCTCCGCCACCAGAGATATACACAGAATAATCATAAATTGCTTGATATACTTCATAAATAAAATCCTTTCGTTTGTCATAGGCACAAACCTACTGCCTGTAACAAATCTCCTTTTCTTTCACCGAAGCAAAGAACTCCCCTTGCAAACATGCCAAATACTATTACACCAAATATAACTGTTCAATCCCCTCACCATCACAATATTACTACTACTTTTTCATCCAGTCAGTACAGGAAGTGTGAAAGCCTACTGAAGAGTTATCTTCCAACAAAGCTGCCGCCTCCCTCAGACTCAAATTTCTTTCTCGGGCAATAGCCGCTAAATCCTCATATTCATACTTGGTTTTAGATACTCCGTAGCCTGTAGATATTTTACGCCTTACGCTGCCATAGGGAGTCTCCCATTCCTCTATATTTCTCTTTAATATATATCGGCTGACTTCTTTTTCCCGGATTCCTATCGTAGTAGTATGTCTAAAAAGCAGCTTCATTATTGTATCTTTTTTTTCATCCTGACAAAGTACACTGAGAAGAATACCCGGACGGGATTTTTTCATTCCTATAGGCAGGGTATAGACCTCCAAGGCACCTCCCTCTAAGAGTCGTTCCATGGCAAATCCAATTTCTTCTGCTGTCATATCATCCAGGTTACAAGAAAGCTCCACTACTTTGTCTTCCAAGCCACCAGATGCTTCTGCTTTCCCCCACAATGCCCGAACGCAGTTTGCTGCCGGAAAATCCTTTTTTCCCATTCCATAGCCGATGGCTTCCACAGACATCAAGGGCAGGGATTGAAAACTGCTGGCAAAGTATTTCAGCAAAGCAGCACCAGTAGGAGTACACAGCTCTCCCTGAATCTCCCCTCCATACACAGGCACTCCCTGTAAAAGGTCTGCTGTAGCCGGAGCCGGAACAGGAAGAATCCCATGAGCACACCTCACCTGACCACTGCCTACATGGATAGGGGATACTACCACCCTATCAGGAGCCAGCCTGTGCATCAACAAACAAACTGTTGTAATATCGGCTACTGCATCCATAGTACCCACCTCATGAAAGTGGATATCCGTGACCGGTACATTATGCGCCCGACTTTCTGCTTGTGCCAGCATCTCATACACTGCCATTATATCCTTTTTCACCTTGTCCGGCAGCTTGAGATGATCACAGACTAAATGCTCAATCTGATGTAGGGTACTGTGATGATGGGAATGTTGATGAATGTGTTGGTGGGTATGTTGATGAGTATGCCAGTGGGTAGATTGATGTATATGACCTTCACAGTCTTCCTCCTCTCCCTTTACCAGAACGGAAAAATGAATACCTGTAATCCCACACTTTATGCTTTTTTCACTTTGTACCCTTATGCCAGGTATGCCCAGACCATTGATTTCCTGAAGAAACTCCTCCTGATTGGGAAGCAGATCCAGTAAGGCTGCTGCCAGCATATCCCCTGCAGCACCCATACTGCAGTCCAAATATAATATTTCCATCGTCTTTTTATCCATAGTATCCACCTCAACTCTTCGTCAAAAGAATATGATTAATCATACTGGCCATATAGCCTGCTCCAAAACCGTTGTCAATATTTACCACTGCCACCCCACTGGCGCAGGAATTTAACATAGAGAGCAGGGCAGACAGTCCTCCAAAAGAAGCTCCATACCCCACACTGGTAGGCACTGCAATCACCGGACAGCTTGCTAATCCTCCAATCACACTGGCTAATGCCCCCTCCATTCCTGCAATCGCAATAATCACACTGGCTCCCATAATATGCTCCAGATTGGCCAACGTTCTATGCAACCCTGCCACTCCCACATCGTAGAGACGAAAAACCTCATTTCCCAACACCTGAGCTGTCAACGCTGCCTCCTCTGCCACTGGAATATCACTGGTTCCCCCTGTAGCGATTACGATACGACCGATACCATCCGGTACAGGCAGCTCCCCGATTACAGCAGCTTTTGCCTCCTTGTGGTAGCTTAGTCTATGGCTTTTTCCCACCTCCTGTGCTACCTCTGTTGACAAGCGGGTAATCAATATAGTGTTTTGCCCATTCTGCTTCATGGTATCCACAATACCTACTATCTGACTGCTGGTTTTACCCGCTCCGTAGATTACCTCCGCTGCTCCCTGACGTACCTTCCGGTGTAAATCCACCTTGGCATAGTCGATGTCGGCAAAGGGCTTCATTCTTATTTTTAATAAAGCCTCCTCTACTGAAAGGCTTCCCTCCTGCACAGCTTCCAACACCTGCTTAATTTCACTACTCACTTCGTACCTCCAAATCCAGCAGTACTCCACTGTAATATTTTTTTAATTCCTCTAACAGCTTCTGCCGATGTTCCATAACGAGAGACAGCTGACTTTCCTGCACCTGCAGCCTGGCAGTCTCCCCCAGCATCCTTACTCGAAAATCCTGAAAACCCATGGAGAACAGCAGCTTTTCTGCCTTCTCTGTTTTCCTCAGCTTTTCAGCAGTAATCTGACTGCCTGTAGGAATCCTAGTAGCCAGGCAGGCATAGGCCGGCTTATTCCAGGTAAACAGCCCTGCCTCCCTGGAAAGCTTTCTGATTTCTTCCTTTTCCAGCCCACATTCCCTAAGAGGAGAACGGACAGCCATCTCCTGTAAGGCTTTCATCCCCGGCCGGTCTCCTGCATCGTCAGAGGCATTGGTGCCATCTATCACCAGAGAAAATCCATCTTCTGCTGCCGCTCTCTGTATTTCTCCAAAAATTCTGCCTTTACAATAATAGCAGCGATTATCCGGATTTGCAGTTACTTCCGAATACATCAGTATATCCAATTCAAGAATTTTTAAGTCTGCTCCCAGTTCTTTTGCCAGACGACAGGCATCCTCCCACTCAAACTCAGGCTGAAAGGCTGATTTTACATAATAGGCTCTTACTCTGGTTCCATACTTCATCGCTGCATATAATAGCCATGAGGAATCCACACCTCCGGAATAAGCCAGTGCCACCTTTGGATAAGCCTTAAAAAATTCTTTTAATGTCATGGGATTTTTCTCCTTCCCTATTTGATGATTGTCTAAGCAATGAAGCCACGTTTTAATGCAAGTCCTCTGCCACCATGAAATGCTGTTCAACACTTAGCTCAGAATAATCATTATTATATATAATGAACGGAACTTTTAACGTTTACCAAACTATTTTGCTTGATTTTTTCAAAGGAATAAACTAACTTCATATGGCAACTGTGCTACCTTCTCTTATACCAAACATCACAATTCTCTTTCAATTCCTCAAAGGTAACTGGCTGAAAATGATTCACATCCACCCCTGCATTCAATGCATAGGGCAGATACTTTTGAATATATCTATACACCTCCGAGTCTGTAATGGCATGAATATGTCCATGAATCAGACAGGAAGTCCCCGTTTTATCCGACCGACTGCCTGCCCATTCCAACATGGGATAGTGACACAGGGTAATCTGCCTGTTTTCCAGCTCCAGGGTCTTTAGATGGTTTACCGTCTCAAAATACAGTGATAATTCCTCCCCTTCCATCCAATCCTGGTCATGATTTCCTACAATCAGACGCTTCCTTCCCCTCATCCGACACAGGTAGCTGGAAATATGTTGGGAAGCCCTAAAGCTTAAGTCACCCAAAATATATACCTCATCCTGGTCTTTTACTTTGGCATTCCATCGCTCCAATAAATACTCGTCATGCTCTTGAATATTTTTAAATTTTGTACGAGTATTCAATATCTTTTTATGCCCTAAGTGCAAATCCGCTGTAAATAGTATAGCCATCTCTGACTTAGTCTCCTTTTTCTATTCTGTACATCCCAATCTCCTCTATCACCCTCTGCACCAATCGGGAAAGATTTAAATCCCCTACTCCCACCACAATATTGTCACAATGGTTCATGGGAAGCAACAGTCGTCTGGCACTGCTCTGCCCTACCGCTACTGCCATAGCTGGTGTAATTTCTCCCAGTAAAGAATCAGCAATCACAATACCAATGGGACCTACGATTATATCCGCCTTTCGACAGCCTACTACTACAGCGTTTTCTCCTGTAGCCACTGCGTCAGCTCCTGCCTTTCGCATAGCTGTCGTAGCAGCACTATTAGTTCCCACTGCTGTTACTATCATTTCCGGAAAAGCTTCCTTAATAGCAGACACTAACTGCCTGCCCACTCCCCCTCCCTGGGCATCTATCACAAGAATATTCAAACCTGTTCCTCCTTAAACAGCCTATACAGACTCATTATTGCCAACACCAACTCTATAACTCCAAATGGCAAAGGTTAATCCCTTCCTTCCCTGATAATCTTCCCATCTGCACATAGGCTGCCAGGATGGATGCAGATAAAGGGTTTCCCCTTTTTATGTATAATAGGTTGACACTCCCCCAGCTAAAGACTTAACTTGACCCACAATTTATGAAATAATTTGATAAAAAACAACAACAGGGAAACAGAAAAACCCCCGCTTCCATCACATAAAGTACTCAGCGGGGGTAAAAGAATCTCCTTCTATGGATTTCCTTCCATGATTATGCATGAAAATCCTGCAAATCTTTTCTACATTTCACGCACTATCTTTCTCACCGGCAGTACAAATCCCGGTGTAACAGAAAGTTCATCCACTCCCATATTGACAAACTCCTCTGTCAGCGTAGTATCTGCTCCCAGTTCTCCACAGATTCCTGCCCAGATGCCCTCTTTGTGTGCATTTTCCACTACCATCCTAATCATTCGCAGGACAGCCTCATGGTGAGAATCATAAATGTCATCCAACTTGGCATTCTGCCTGTCAATAGCCAGTGTATATTGAGTCAGGTCGTTGGTTCCAATACTGAAAAAGTCCACTTCCTTTGCTAACAAATCACTAATCATCACTGCTGCCGGTGTCTCTATCATAATCCCCTGCTCTACCTCACCAAAGGGGATACCCTCTGCAGTCAGTTCCTTCTTTACTTCCTCCACAATAGCCTTAATCTGCCTTACCTCATTCACCGAGATAATCATCGGATACATAATGGAAATAGTTCCATAAATGCTGGCACGGAATAAGGCACGCAGCTGGGTCTTAAAAATATCCGGCTGCTTTAAGCAGATTCGGATAGCACGATATCCCATGGCCGGATTTTCCTCTTTGTCCAGACCAAAATAGTCTACCTGCTTATCTGCACCGATATCCAGCGTTCGGATAATCACCTTTTTACCTGCCATATTTTCAGCCACAGTCTTATATACCTGGAACTGCTCCTCCTCTGTAGGGAATGTCTCCTTTTCCAGATAGATAAATTCACTTCGGAACAATCCAATTCCTCCGGCATCATTTTGGAGTACAGAGGCCACATCAGACACGTTTCCAATATTGGCATAGATGTTAATTCTTCTGCCGTCTGTGGTTACATTTTCTTTTCCCTTCAGCTCCTGCAACAGACTGCGCTTTTCTTCCTCCTGACGGCGTTTTTCCTCATACTCCTTCAAAACAGCTTCCTCCGGCTCCACAATCAGCTTCCCGGCAAAGCCGTCTACAATCGCCATCTTTCCATTGATTTCCTCCTGATAGTCCACACTAATCAGTGCAGGAATATTCATGGTTCTGGCCAGAATCGCTGTATGAGAATTAGATGAGCCAAACCGGGTAACAAAGGCCAATACCTTACTCTTGTCCAGCTGTACTGTTTCACTGGGTGCCAAATCCTCTGCTACTACAATTGTAGCCTCATCCCCTACTCCAGCAGAGGTATCTCTTCCCTGTAGGACACTAATCAGTCGCTCAGAAATATCCTTTACGTCTGCTGCTCTTTCTTTTAGATAGTCATCATCCATGGCTGCAAACATCTGTGCAAAATTGTCTCCTGTAGCGGCCACTGCATACTCTGCATTAATGTGCTGAGAAGATATCATATTGGTAATGGAATCCAGATAATCCTGATCCTCTAGCATCATCTGATGTACCTCGAAAATCATCGCACCGGATTCTCCCACCTCCTGTAACGCCTTCTGATACAATGCCTGCAGTTGGGTAGCTGCCTCTTTTCTGGCTACATCCACCCGCTTTAACTCGTCCTCCACATTCTCCACATGGGTCCTTTTTACACTCTGGTTATCCTTTTTCAGAATCGCAATTTTTCCAATGGCAATTCCTGAAAAAACTGATTTTCCTTCATAGACCATCATGCATACCCTCCTTCATAATATTGTTATGATTTTATCACTATCCAAAAAATACTGCCAAAATTAAATATAATAATTCATCGAATCCTGTCGTGCCATCTGTCGCTCTGCTAAATCGGCAATTGTTACATTATCGACTACCTTATTAATTGCCTCATTCAACTCCTTCCATACATCCAAAGTCTCACAAGTGTCACAACGGTCACACTCATTCACCTTGGAATCCAGACAAGCTACAGGACAAAGACTGCCCTCTGTCAGTCTCAGCACCATTCCTACCGTATATTCTGCCGGATCTCCACTCATTTTATAACCACCCTGAGCGCCTCTTGCACTTTTTACATAGCCTGCTTTATTTAAAACAGAAATAATCTGCTCCAGATATTTTTCAGAAATCTCCTGCCTCTGTGCTATATGCTTCACTTTAATATACTCTCCTGTATTATGCACAGCCAAATCCAGCATTACTCTCACTGCATAGCGCCCTTTTGTCGAAATTTTCATCCTGTTGTCCTGCCTTCCTTTATTCTTATTTGTGTTTACGGTTTACCGCGTTTACATCTTACCAAATTATACCATATTTATATCCAAAAATCTAGTAACTGTTCAGTACCCTCACCGTTATCATGCAAAAATCTATGAAAATCGCCTATGACAATGGGATTTTTGTTCGTTGCAACTACGTTTTCCTATGGTCAGCACAGCAAGGATGCAGACCTACTGAATAGCTACAAAATCTATTCATATCTTTTTCATTATGCTCTTTTCCACTTTTTTTATTATAACATAGCCAAATACCCCTATCAAGGGGATACGCAGACAGGGCAGCGTCTGCAACGACCCTGCCTTGCCTTTTCCTTATGGCTTATTTTTTACTGCCTACATCTCCTCTAATACAAACATAGGGGTAGACAGATAACGGTCTCCTGAATCCGGTAAAAGAACCACAATTGTTTTTCCTGAATTTTCTGGTCTTTTCGCCAGCTCAGTAGCTGCAAACAAAGCAGCACCAGAAGAAATGCCAACCAAAATTCCCTCACTGGTAGCTATCTTTCTTCCTGTAGCAAAAGCATCCTCATTGCTTACGGGAAGAATTTCATCATAAATATTCGTATCCAGAATAGAAGGAACAAAGCCCGCACCAATTCCCTGAATCTTATGAGCCCCTGGATTTTCTCCTGACAGTACCGCTGAACTCTTTGGCTCCACTGCCACAATCTTTACGGCCGGATTCTTTTCCTTCAGATAACTACCCACACCAGTAATTGTACCACCTGTACCCACACCTGCTACAAAAATATCTACCTTACCCTCTGTAGCTTCCCAAATCTCCGGGCCGGTAGTGGCTTTATGGATAGCAGGATTTGCTGCATTGTCAAACTGTCCCAGAATCACTGCCCGGGAATACTCTCCTTCAGCTCCTCCGCCTTGGCAATTGCTCCTTTCATTCCTTTAGTACCATCGGTAAGGATTAACTCTGCACCATAAGCCTTTAACAGATTCCTTCTTTCTATACTCATTGTATCAGGCAGAGTAAGGATTGCCCGGTAGCCTCTGGCTGCTGCCACCGCTGCCAGACCAATTCCTGTATTCCCTGATGTAGGTTCAATAATCGTAGCTCCCTCTTTCAGTAATCCTTTCTTTTCGGCATCTTCTATCATGGCCAGAGCAATTCTGTCCTTTACGCTTCCTGCCGGATTTAAGTATTCCAGTTTCGCTAAAATTACTGCCTTTGTCACTCCCTCAGCAGCAGAATAATTTCCCATTTCCAGTATTGGTGTGTTACCAATCAATTCTGTTGCACTCTTTTTAATCACAGCCATTTCTTTGTCCTCCATATCATTTGGTTAGCTTATAACGGAAAACCCCTTATGTTGAATAAATTTGTAAGATGCCAGGGTCAAGAAGTCATCTATTTTCTTGCTTGTATGAAAATAGATGACTTTGGATCCCAACATCTTTGTAACTGTTCAGTATCCTCACAGTTGTGTCATTACCACTATGTTTTCCCACAGTCAGTACAGCAAGTGTGCAGACCTACTGAATCATTACATAAATTTTACAAGATAATAATTACTATTTTTCATAGTTAAATAGTAGGTTTATTATGGAGTGACTATATCATGATATGGTCTGGCTGTCAAGTTTTTTATCATCCTTTATCACCTGATACCAACAGGTTTTTTCACTTCCCTTTAGCAGTCAAAGTGAATATTCGCAATCCGAAAATTCAACTTTATTGAATTTTTCTACTTGCTCATCACCTTAAGTCAGAGTGCTTTCTTTGTCCGAACAATCAAACAAATAGCTGGCTACTGCCACCAGCATAGCTCCAATAATAATCCCAAAGTCAGAAAGATTAAATACAATATCCGAAATTTTCTTTCCTCCTCCAAAACTGAAATAATCCATCACATACTTTTTTTTCAGTCTGTCATAGGTATTGCTAAAGGCTCCCCCCAGGAGAAGGGACAGTCCTGTTTTCAGCAGTCTGTTCCCTTTCGTTCCCAAAGTAATAACAAAGGCTGTCGCCACTGCCAGGGTAAGCAGCACAGAAAGTGCCACCACCACTGATGCCTTCTTTTCTCCCACATTTAAAAAAGCTCCTCTGTTATGATACTTTCGCAGCCACAGAATACCTCCCAGCTTCTTTCTGATTTCCCCTTCCTTCAGTTTTTTTTCCATATTATTTTTTATCAGAAAATCTCCTGCAAAAATAATCCCCACAATAACAATATACAGCATACCTTCCTCCTTCCGATGACTAACTTTGAATTGTACCTGCTAATATTTCAAAGGCTCTGGCCACATCCAGTCTGCCATATCCCCAGGAACGATTCGGATAGGTCAAATCGGGATTTCTCACTGCACCACGAATAAAATAAGCCTTTACTTCAATACTGTTAGCCAGAATATCGTTTTTCTCCAGTACTGCCCACTGCATAAACTGGGCTGCTGCTCCTGCCGTAACAGCAGCTGCCATACAAGAGCCATCCTCAGCTCCCAGCACCGTAGAAACTCCTATTCCCGGTGCTGCAAAAGCCGGTTCAATCCGCCCATCCCTGGCAAAGCCCCTGCCGGATTCTATGGCAAAGCTATTATTTGAAACATCATAAAAGGATGGGGTGATTACTCCATTAGCTAAAGAAGGCTCCGTTAGTGTCATATAGGGAGTAGAGCGGAGAAAATAGGTTTCTGACTGCAAAAATTCCGTAATGGGAAGCCACATAAAAAGAGAGCCATACCCATTGTCTCCTCTTACCGCCATCTGGAATGTCCATACCCCAGGTGTAGGATCTGCAAACCGAAATACCACCAATTCATCCCCTGAACCCTGCTCCACCAAGATATGATCAATCGCTATTCGGGTACGCTCATAGATAAAGGAATAATTTCTCGTTTCTCCACTTCTAAAGTCACCTACAGGAATCGTCTCTCCTCCCGGAGAACGAATAGATACGGCTACCCTATTTGGTGTATTCACCCATAGTTCCATGACAAATCCCTGCTCTCCTTCTCCCACCCGCACCTCTGCCGTCTGCCTCACTGTCTCCTCCGGTATTTCAAAAGAGGCACTGAAATGATGGGCTGCATTTCCCTCATTTCCTCCAGCCACTATCAGTACCCGATTGCGCTTACCTGCTACCCGACTTAAATATCTGGCCAAAATAGAACTTCCTGTATGAGTTCCCCAGTTCGTCCCCATTCCCAGACAGATAACCACCGGTCTCTGTCCCACTCTGGCTAAACCCTCCAGATACTTGACTGCTCGCCCAATATCTGCATCTGTATAGGCTGGTACATCTCCCGGTACTAAATAATAGTCTCTCAAATATTGCTTCGCCTGCTTACATTTTACCATAACAATATCTGCATCCGGGGCCGCTCCCAAAAAATTCAGTGCATAACCCAAATCACTTCCTGCTGCCACACTGGCTACTGCTGTACCATGTCCAAGCTCATCTGTGGAAGGTACCAGAGAAAGGGGATTTTCTCTTTGGAGAGCCTGGTTAATCATTTCATTGGTATATTCTGTTCCATAGGAAAAACCCTCCGGAGGATTTCCCTCCTGTATGGTCTGATCCCAAATAGACAGGATACGGGAGGTTCCATCCGGTCTTTTGAAAACGTCCAAGTCATAACGTATCCCCTCTGGTGTTATATCAATGCAAAGATGTTGGGGTCAAAAGCATTTGACCCCTTGATGCTTACGGATTTCTTCGCGTTTCACGCTCACGAAATCCTAAAAACATTCAAAATCCGCACATTTTTCTGCGAAAAATGGCTACTTTCTCATGTTTTGTGGATCCCAAA